>NZ_AOMB01000006.1 GCF_000336675.1 Halococcus hamelinensis 100A6
AGGTCCGCCAGCGTTCGACCCAGTGGTCGGGAAGTGCGGGGTTCTCCGCGCGCGTGGTCTCGCCGAAGAGCCCGTCCCGCGCGACCGTGAGACCGGGTTCCGTGAGCTCGCCGTCGGCGCGGGCTTGCTCGGCGAGCTGGCCGTACTGTTCGCGTTCGACTTCGGTGTACGATTCGGCCATCGAGTCGATCAGTACCAGCCCGTCGAGCCGGTCGGGGTAGCGCTCGGCGAAGCGCAGCGCCATGAACCCGCCCATCGACATCCCACAGAGCACGACCGTATCGAGGTCGAGCCCGTCACAGAGGGCGTCGACGTCGTCCGCGAGGTCGTAGAGGTCGTAGGAACTCGCGTACTGGTCCGTCCGCGCCCGGAGGTCGTAGGCCACGGTCCGAAAGTCGTCGGCGAGCGCCTCGACCTGCGGGTCGAACATCGTCCGGTCCATCAGGGTGCCGTGGGCGAACACGATGGCTGGACCGTCGCCGCGGTCGGTCACCACCGTCTCCGGTCGGAGTCGATACCGCTCGGTGGCGACGTCGGTGGGAGTCTCTGACACGTGTGTGGGATGGGGACACACCGACTTATATCCCGAGCCGTCCGAACAGTGTCACGCCATCGACCGCGAACTCATTGGTCGAGGCGGACGGGCCATGGACTGCGTAGCCGTGGCCGGATTCGCCCTTCTTCGTCGTCGGTTTCCGGAAGAACTGGAAACCCGGCACCGCCGCTTATGTCGGTGGGCACGAACACCAGCAACATGATCCGGGACGCCCGCGTGCTCCAAGACGAGTTCCTCCCGCGCGAGGTGGGCCATCGCGACCAGGAGATGAACGCCCTCACCCGCGCGCTCGACCCCGTGACGCGCAACGAGCCCGCCGAGACCGCGTTCCTGTTCGGGCCCTCGGGGACGGGCAAGACCTGTCTCGCCCGATTCGCGCTCGCCCGCCTCCGCGAAGCGGTGCTCGACCTCAACTACCAGTACGTCAACTGCTGGCAGGATTACACCCGGTTCCGTGCGCTCTACCGCATCCTCGAAGCCATCGGTTCGACGGCGGACATCCACCGCCAGTCGACGCCGACGGACGCCCTCCTCGAACGGCTCGAAGCCTACGACGGCCCGGAGTTCGTGGTGGTCCTCGACGAGGTCGACCAGCTCCAAGACCACGACCTCCTCTACGACCTCTACCGCACCGTCGGCGTTTCGATGGTCCTGATCGCGAACAGCGAGGAAGAGCTGTTCGCACGGCTCGACAACCGGCTGGTCTCGCGCCTCCACGCCTCGACGCGGATCCGTTTCGAGAAGTACGAGCTCGACGAGCTGGTCTCGATCCTCGACGACCGGGTTCGGTGGGGGCTCGACGTGGAGGCCCCCCGCGACCGGCTGGTAGCCATCGCCGACGCCGCGGCCGGCGACGCCCGCGTCGCGATCGGTATCCTCCGGAGCGCCGCGCGGCAGGCCGAGGGAACGGAGGTGGACGGGATCGGGATGGATACGATCCGGACGGCGATCCCGGCGGGCCGAACCGAAGTCAGACGACGAAACGTCGAGCAGCTCACGCCACACCAGCGCGTGCTCTACGACATCGTCCACGACCACGGCACGGTCACGCCCGGCGAGCTCTACGAGGAGTACCGCGAGCGGGTCGAGGAACCCCGCTCCGACCGGACCGTCAGAAATCACCTCTCGAAGCTCGCCCACTACAACCTGGTCGAAAAACACGGCGACGGACGCGGGCGGACGTACCACCACCCGGAGTAGCGCTTCTGGCACTCCCGGAAAGCCGTCCCGCTCGCTTACGACGGTCCGTCGGGATCGCTTCACTGGAGGCAACACTAATGATCGGGGATCTCGCGTTCTGTCCGAAGACCGGTGCACGGCTCTCAGAGAAGCGGTACTATCGTGCGGAGGGCCCGCCGCTCAGGATACCCGTCGACGACGAGTACGTCCCGGCCGACGCGATCGACGGCGAACTCACCGCGGGCGCGGTGTGTTCGTCCCGCCGGGCGCTGCTCACCCACTTCCGGCGCACCCACCAGTACGACCATCGACCGAACGACGAGCTCTATCGGACGGTCGCGCTCCGGCTCCGCGACCTGAAACGCGCCGCGAACGGGCCGCAGTCGTCGGACATGGTGGTTTGGCTCGCGCTCCACGACCACCTGGACGCCGCGGGGATCGACGTCGACTGGATGCTGGGCCACGTCGAACTTCGATGTCCCCGGTGCCACGGTCGGCTGAAGTACCACCAGATCGATACCGGGACCGTCCACGCCGAGTGCGCGACGAACTGCACCGACGACAACGCCGACCGCCTCGCCGAGGTCGAACGTCTCGCGAGCGAGCTCGTTCGTGACGCCCTCGACCGAACGGAGGTCGAGGAGGGCCCCGATACCCGAACGACGGCACGGGACGCGCTCACCGAACCGCTCGGGTAGACACCGCCGGAGACGTCCGTAGCCGATCCGGTCGAGGCGAAGGGTCGTAGCCAGCAGCACGACCGAATCATTCAGTGTTAAGTTATTACGTCACTTCTCTATCGGTCAATATTTTCACGAACGAATGCTTTTCGGTCCCTTCTGTGAGTTTTGTATTTTCTGAATGGACTGTGATCTGACTATGTACTTCTCACACCACTCTTCGAAACGAACGGTAGATCTGAATCGCAGAAGGGGTTCGGAGACGACCGATGGGTGAATTTCCACCGTCGACGAATCGTTCGATACCTGCTCCGCTTCGCTATTTCCATTTGAACGAGCCCAGTTTCGCCGAACCGTGAAGCCGAACGGCTGCTCACGACGAAAGAGTAAATACTTATTACTGATTTCGGATCGGACACGGTCGACCGTATCCGGATGGTAACCGGTCAGCGGTCGGCGGGTTCGAGGATCGCGTTCCGTGCCGCGGGCGTGAGGTTCGACGAGACGGCGTGGTCGTCGAACTCGTCGAGCACGAACTTCGAGGCGGTCTCGTTGACGCCCTCGACCGCGACGATCCGGTCGATGAGGTCGTTGAGCTGGTCGCGGCTCTGGACGCGGCTCACCACGACGAAGTCGACGTCGCCCATCGTGTAGTAGACGTGTTCGACCCCGTCGAGCGCGACCAGCGACTCCCCGATCGCCTCGGAGTAGCCGGTCTCGTGGGTTACCATGACGTCCGTGACCGCGGTCAGCTCCAGCCCCAGCGCGAGGGGGTCGACGTCGGCCGTCACCCCGCGGATGACGCCGTTGGCTTCGAGTTTGTTGAGCCGATAGTGGACCGCCGACTTCGAGAGGCCGAGTTCGTCGGCGATCGTTTCGAGGCTGACGTCGAAATCCGCCTCGACCTGTTCGAGCAGCGCGAGGTCGGTCTCGTCGAGCGCTGCGGTCGCGTCCTGTGAACCGTTCATACCGTCGGATGGGGGCGCGAGGGTATGAACCTCGGGGCTGGCAACGGTGTGCCCGTCAGTCGTCCATTGCGTCGTCCGAAACGTCGAGCCCGGCGTCGAGCGCGTCGATGGCCTCGTCGACCTCGCTCTCGGTGATCGGGAGTGGCGGCGCGACGATCAGGGTGTTGATCATGTTCGCGACGTAGGTCCCGTGGTCGGCCGCGGTCGCCGACACCTCGTCGACCACGGTCGTCCCGGTCGAGACCTTGTCCGCGCGCTCGCCGAACGGAACCCGTTTTTCGGGGTCTCTGGTGAGCTCGATCCCCCGGAAGAGGCCGACCCCGCGCGTCTCGCCGACGCTCGGGTGGCGCTCGCCGAGCTCCGCGGTCCGCTCGCCGAGGTAGTCGCCGACCTCGCTCGCGTGCTCGATCAGGTTCTCCTCCCGGTAGGTCTCGACCGCCGCGGCCCCCGCCGCGACCGCGACCGGGTGACCGGCGTAGGTGTGGCCGTGACAGAACAGTTCGTCCTCGAAGTGGTCGGCGATCGCCGAGGTGACGGTCGTCGCGCCGAGCGGCTGGTAGGCTCCCGTGAGCCCCTTCGCCATCGTCATGATGTCGGGTTCGACGTCGAAGACGTCACAGCCGAACCACTCGCCCGTGCGACCGAACCCGCTCATCACCTCGTCACAGATCAGGAGCGCATCGTGGTCGTGGGCGATCTCCTTGAGTCGGGGGAGGTACTCGTCCGGCGGGACCAGGATCCCGTTCGAACCCACGATGGGTTCGACGAGAACGGCGGCGACGGTGTCGCCTTCGAGCATCAGCATCTCGTCGATGTACTCCAAACTCTCCATCGGGTCGAGCGTCGAACCGTAGGCGTAGGGATCGGGAGCCTTGATGGTGCCCGGAACGCCGGGTTCGGCGGCGAGCCGTCGCGGGTCGCCGGTGACGCTGATCGAGCCGTGGGTCGCGCCGTGGTAGGAGCGATAGCGCGAGACGACCTTCTGTTTGCCCGTGTAGAGCCGGGCGATCTTGAGCGCGGCCTCGACCGCCTCGGTCCCGCTGGTCGAGAAGAAGGTCTTCGAGAGATCCCCTGGAGTTATCTCGGCGAGCTGTTCGCCGAGCTTCGCGCGCGCGTCGGTGGTGTAGTTCGGCGCGACGAACGGCACGTCCCGTACCTGCTCGGCGACTGCGTCGGCGACCCGGTCGGCGGAGTGACCGAGGTTCGAACACATCAGCTGGCCCGAGAAGTCGATGTACTCGTTGCCGTCGGCGGTCGTGAAGCGGACGCCGCTCGCGTCGACGACCTGGGTGGGGTCGACCTCGGACTGGTAGGACCACGTCCCGAAGACGTGTTCCCTGTCGGTGCGTTCGACCGCGTTGGCCTCGACCGGTGGCTCGGGTTCGCTCATACGGCACCCTCTACGGAACTACCCGTGATTAGTCTTTGGCTCGTTCGGCGATCGCCTGAACGAACGACGATCTCCACGGGAATGTTGAAACAGTAGTCGATCGGTTCGGGTTGTGGGAGAACACTGTCGGAAAGACTTATGTCCGGGTGGACGCACTCACGCACATCGCATGACGCTCGATACCACCCCGCCGTGGGACGACGTACCGAACTACATCGACGGCGGCTGGAGCGCGCCATCCGAGGAGGGCCGTGACGTCGTCGATCCCGCGACCGGCGAGACGGTCTCGACGGTGGGCTTCAGTTCGTCGAGCGACGTCGACGACGCCGTCGCGGCCGGCGAAGCGGCGTTCGAGGAGTGGCGGAGGACGCCCGTCGAGGAGCGGATCCAGCCGCTGTTCAGGCTCAAGGCGCTGCTGGAGGACCACCACGACGAGCTCGCGGAGGTACTGGTTCAAGAACACGGCAAGACCCTCGGCGAGGCGAAGGGCGAACTCCGCCGCGGGATCGAGAACGTCGAGGTCGCCTGCGGGATCCCTTCGATGATGCAGGCGGGCCACCTCCCGAACGCCGCCCCCGACATCGACGAGACCGCGGTCCGCAAACCGCTCGGCGTCTTCGCCGCGGTCACCCCGTTCAACTTCCCGGGGATGATCCCGCTCTGGTTCCTGCCCTACGCCGTCGCGACCGGAAACTCGTTCATTCTCAAACCCAGCGAACAGGATCCGGTGGTCGCCGAGCGCCTATTCGAACTCCTCGACGAGGCCGGCTTTCCCGACGGCGTCGTCCAGCTCGTCAACGGCGGCGTCGACACCGTGAACACGCTGCTCGACCACGACGGGATCGAGGGGGTCTCGTTCGTCGGCTCGACGCCCGTCGCGCGCACCATCTACGAGCGGGCGGCGGCGAGCGGCAAGCGCGCCCAGGCCCAGGGCGGCGCGAAGAACCACATCGTCGTGGCCGAGTCGGCCGACCTCGAGTTCGCGGCGAGAAAGACCATCTCGTCGGCGTTCGCCTGCGGCGGCGAACGATGCCTCGCGAACGACGTCGTCGTGGTCGACGAATCCGTCTACGAGGAGTTCACCGACCGCGTCGTCGCGGAGGCCGAGAGCCAGGTCGTCGGCTACGGCCTCGACGACGATACTGACATCGGCGCGCTGATCAGCCCCGAACACGAGGAACGCGTTCGCGAGATGGTCGCCACGGGGGTCGACGAGGGGGCCGAACTCCTGCTCGACGGCCGCGACGTCGCGGTCGAGGCGTACCCCGACGGCAACTTCCTCGGGCCGACCGTCTTCGGCGACGTCGATCCCGAGATGACCATCGCACGCGAGGAGATCTTCGGCCCGGTGCTGGGACTCCTCCCGGTGTCCGGCATCGACGAGGCGATCGAGGTGCTGAACCGAAGCGACTTCGGCAACGCCGCGAGCCTCTTCACCGCCAGCGGGGCCGACGCCCGGAAGGCCCGCCACGAGGCCGACGTCGGCAACCTCGGCGTGAACGCGGGCACCGCCGCCCCGATGGCCTTCTTCCACTTCGGCGGGTGGAAGGACTCCTTCTTCGGCGACCTCCACGCCCAGGGTGACGACATGATCCGATTCTACACCGACGAGACGGTCTACATCGAGCGCTGGCCCGACGCCTGATCCCGCCAGCACCGATATACGCATCATCGATGGCGAATCGGCCGGTGTTTCGGGTCGAACACCAACGTGTTCCAATACTCATCGACTCTCGACGAACGTGTAGCGATAGGTTCGAACCATCGGTAGCCCGAACCGACGAACCCCCCGAAAGCCGGGCTCGACCCGGCATGAAGCTGGTTTCACCGCCTCGGCAACGATCGGAACCCAAAAGAATAAGGCGGTCTCGAAACAGCCACTATCATCGCATGAACGACCGACAACCGACCAGCGAACAGGGGGAGAGGGTGGAAAAACTCCATGTCCGAGGGGGATAGCACAACGAATTCCGATATCGAGTCGGGAATGGTGATATACGGGGTCGACGACAAGCCACCGCTGGGGCGGTCGATACTGCTGGGCGTTCAACACTGGTTGACGATGATCGGCTCGACGATCGCCATCCCGTTGGTGCTCGCGGGGGCGCTCGGATTCAATGCACCTCAGACCGCCCAGCTCGTCGGGACCTTCTTCGTCGTCTCGGGGATCGGCACGCTCGCCCAGACCACGATCGGAAACCGGTACCCGATCGTCCAGGGCGGGACCTTCTCGATGCTCGGGCCGGCGATCGCGATCATCGGCGTGCTCGCAGCGAGCAACGCGCCGCCGGAGGTGATGATGCGCCAACTCCAGGGCGCGGTCATCGTCGCGGGCCTCGTCGAGACCGCGATCGGCTACTTCGGCGTGTTCGGCCGGCTGAAGAAGTACATGGGCCCGATCGTGATCGCGGTCGTGATCGGCCTCATCGGGCTCGCACTCCTCAGCGTGGGACAGATCACCGCCGCGGACCAGAACTGGTACCTCGCGGGGCTGACGCTCGCGCTCATTGTGCTGTTCTCGCAGTACCTCGACGACTACTCCGAGGTGCTCAAACTGTTTCCCGTGCTCCTCGGATTGGGTACCGCCTACCTGGTCGCACTCGCGCTCTCGCTCGCGGGAGTGGCGAACGTCGTCGACCTGAGTCCGGTCGCGTCCGCACCGCCGATCCGGGCGGTCGTCCCCTTCCAGTGGGGGATGCCGCTCTTCACTGGCTCCTTCATCGTCGGGATGATCGCGGGGATGCTCGCCTCCGCGATCGAGAGCTTCGGCGACTACCACTCCGTCGCACGGATGGCGGGCGAGGGCGCACCCAACAGGAAGCGGATCAACCACGGCCTCGGGATGGAGGGGCTCGGCAACGTCTTCGCGGGGATCATGGGCACCGGCAACGGTTTGACCTCCTACACCGAGAACGTCGGTGCGATCGGGATCACGGGCGTCGCCTCCCGGTACGTCGTCCAGATCGGCGCGCTCGTGATGATCGTCGTCGGCTACGTCGGCTACTTCGGGGCGTTCGTGACCACGATCCCGGACCCGATCGTCGGCGGGCTCTTCCTCGCGATGTTCGCCCAGATCGTCGGTGTGGGGCTCTCACAGCTCCAGCACGTCGACATGAACCGGAACCGAAACGTGTTCGTCGTTGGTTTCGGGCTGTTCGCGGGGCTCTCGATCCCCCAGTACATCGCGAACGTCGAGGCCGCCTCGGGCGTGACGCTCCAGGCCGGCCTCGCGAACGTGCCGCTTCTGGGACCGGTGCTCGGGATCCCGGAGGTCGCGAACACGATCGGGATCGTGCTCGGGACCGAGATCGCGGTCGGCGGGATCGCCGCGTTCGTCCTCGATAACACGATCCCCGGCACCAAGGAAGAGCGCGGCCTCACCGCCTGGGAGGAGATCACCGAGGACGAGAACGCCTTCGAACCCGCCCACGAACGGTTCCTCTCGAACCGGGGCAGCGGGACGAGGACGGGTGACGACTGATGGCTCACTCACACGACGCGACCGGGTTCGCCGAATCGCCTCCCCAGTCACCGAAACCGACCGACGGGGACGAGGTCACCATCACGCGAACCCCGCTCCGGCACGGCGGCTGGCTGGGCTACGGCGAGGACGGTCTCTACGTGAAGCGCGACGAGAAGGTGAAGGTCCGCGACGAGGACATCGCACGGATTACGCTCCGAACTATCGAGTGGGACCTCGTCGTGATGAGCCTCCTGCTCGTCGGCGTCGGTGGCTACGTCGTGGCGACCCGGAACCCGCTCGTCGGGGTCGGCTTCGCGGTCGCCGGGCTGTTGAGCCTCTATCGAACCTATCGAAAGCGGTACGCGCTCTCGGTCCACATCGAGCACGAACCGACGCCGCTCACGGTCTACCCCGACCACCCGAAGCGGTGTCACGAGCGGCTCGCCGACCGGATCGAGTGACGCGTTCCGGTAGAGCGAGTCGGTGAAAGCGAACGATGACGGGATTTTCGACGGCATCGAGCGGGGAACGGACCCCGAAGCCGCGGAGAGGTTTACGCCGGTGAGGAAAGCTTAAGAGGCCGGTGTCTGTCGTGGTAACATGCGACTCGATGTCGACAAGGAGCGACTCGTAACGACGATGGAGGAGCAGGCGGCGATCGGGGCAACCGACGGCGGGGGGCTCCACCGGCTGACGCTCTCGGACGAGGACAAGGCGATCCGTGACTGGCTTCGCGACGAGATGGAGGGGTTGGGACTCGACGTCCGAGTCGATGCGTTCGGCAACATGTTCGGCCGGCGCGAGGGGACCGAGGACCTCCCCACCGTCCTCGTGGGCTCGCACATGGACTCCCAGCCCTACGGCGGGATCTACGACGGTCAGCTCGGAGTCGTCGCCGCGCTTGAGCTCGTTCGGTGTCTCGAACGGGAGGGTATCGAGACCGAACACCCGATCGAGGTCGTCAACTGGACCAACGAGGAGGGCTCGCGCTACCAGCCCGCGATGCAGGGCAGCGGCGTCTGGGCGGGCGTCCACGACATCGACGAACAGTACGACCAGACCGACGAGAACGGGGCCCGGTTCGAGGACGAACTCGAACGGATCGGCTACAAGGGCGACGTACCGGCCGAACCAACCGAGGAGTACGAGGCCTACCTCGAACTCCACATCGAGCAGGGGCCGTATCTGGAGGAAGGTGGCCACGACGTCGGCGTCGTCACCGGCGTGGTGGGATTTACCTGGGGCGCGATCACCTTCTACGGCGAGGCCGACCACACGGGGCCGACGCCGATGGAGTACCGCCGGGACGCGCTGGTGCCGGCCGCCGACGTCATCACCCAGATCCGGCGGATCCCGGGGACCCTCGGCGAGCGCACGGTCGGCTCGACGGGCTACATCGACGCCGGCCCGAACTCGATCAACGTCATCCCGGGCGAGGTCACGTTCACCTGGGGCTTTCGGGACCCGTCGGACGAGGTCGTCGAGGAGGCCTACCAGCGCGTGCTGGCGGAGGCGGAGGCGGCCGCCGAGCGCGAGGGCGTCGAGTGGGAACACGAAGAGCGGATGCGTGCGCCGTCGGTCGAGTTCGCCGACCAGTGCGTCGAGGCGGTCGCGGGGGCAGCCGACGACGCGGGCTACGACTCGCGATACATCTTCAGCGGCGCGGGCCACGACGCCACCCACATGACGTCGCTGATGGACACCGGCATGGTGTTCGCGGTCAGTGACGACGGCAAGAGCCACAACGAGGCCGAACACACCAGTTGGGAGGACTGTCACGCCGCCGTGACGACGACGGTCAACGCGGCCTACGACCTCGCGACCGAGGAGCCATGACGACGTTCGACCGGGTCGGGATCTGGAACTGGGAGCGCCCGGACATCGCCGAGGAGCTCCACTACGCACAGTACGCCGAGGAGCAGGGACTGGATTCGGTCTGGCAGGGCGAATCACGGCTCGTGCGCGACGCGATGACCGTGATGGGCGCGTACACCCAGGTCACCGACGAGATCGACATCGCGCCGGGCGTGACGAACTGCTACACCCGAAACGTCGCGCTGATGGCCCAGACCTTCTCGACGCTCGACGAGCTCTCGGGCGGGCGAATGAAGCTCGGGATCGGCGCGTGGTGGGACCCGCTCGCGAGCAACGTCGGGATCGAGCGCGAGAACCCGCTTCGGCGGATGTGGGAGTACTGCACCGTCACGAAACGATTGCTCGACCTCGAAAACGTCACCTACGAGGGCGATACGCTGGCCGTCGAGAACATCGAACTCGACCTGGTCCGCTCGAACGCCGACGCCCGCGACGTCCCGATCTACGTCGGCGCGACCGGCCCGACGATGCACAAACTCACGGGGGAACTCGTCGGGCTCGGGGTCTGTGGCGGCGTGTTCATGAACTACCTCATCCCACCGGAGCACAACGAACTCGGCGTCGAGAAGCTCGAAGAAGGCGTCGAAAAGCAGGGCGGAACGCTCGGGGACGTCGACCGGCCACAGCTCATCGCGGTCTCGATGGACGAGGACTACGACGCCGCCGTCGAGAACGCCCGTCACCTCGTGACCCAGTACATCGGCCAGCAGCCCCACATCCGGACGGCCTGCGGGATCGACCCCGAGCGTGGCGAGGAGATCAAGGAGGAGCTCGGGAGCTGGCCGGCGAAGGAGGCGGACATCGAACGCGCGTCCCGACTCGTCGACGACGAGATCGTGACGAACGTCGTCGCGGCGGGGACGCCCGAGGACGTGGTCGAGCGCGTCGGCGAGTACTGCGAGGCGGGCTGTACCGAGCCGGTGGTCTACTCGCTCGGCGACAACGTCGAGGACGTCATCGACGTCTTCGCAGAACACAAGGCGTCGTAGAGCGCGCCGCCGAACCGTTTTGCCTACTCCGCGACCCGGGTGTGACCCGCCGGCCCCCAGTCGGGGACCTCGCGCGCGACGAACTCGCCGTGGCCCGGTTCGCCGACGATGTCGCCGTCGTCGGCGACCAGTTCGCCCCTAACGAAGGTCTTCTTTACGCGGCCCTGAACCTCGCGCCCCTCGTAGATCGAGAACTCCGAGACCGAGTGGTTGTTCGCCGGGTCGATGGCGTCGGTCCCCTCGGGGTCGAACAGCACGATATCGGCGTCGGTGCCGGGTTCGAGGGTTCCCTTCCCTGGGAGCCCGAACGTCCGGGCGGGGTTGGTACACATCACCTCGACGACGAGTTCCGGATCGAGCCCACGGCGGTTGACGGCCTCGTCGTAGAACACCGGGAAACTGACCTGGAGGGCGTTCGCGCCGAAGGCGCTGTCCCACCAGTTCTCGACCTCCTTCTGGTCGAGCCGATAGCCACAGTGGTCGGTCGAGACGACGCCGATGGTTCCCGACTTGAGGTACTCGAACATCGCTTCGACGTCGTCGGGCTTGCGGATCGGCGGTGCGATCATCGGGAGGTTGCCCATCTCCGCGAAGATGCCGTCGTCGAGCGTGCAGTAGTGGGTACAGGTCTCGGTCCGGATCTGGCTGCCGTCCACCTGGTACGAGTCGATCACGTCGGCCGCCGCGCGACAGGAGGTGTGGATCCCGTAGTACTGCAATCCCGTTTCGAGCGCCATCCGGACCGCGTCGTCCGCGGCCATCGCCTCGACGTAGTCGGGTCTCGACTTCGGATACCACTCGGGGTCACCCTTCCCCTCCTCCTTGAACTGGGCGGTGATATGGTCGACGAGCGAGTCGTCCTCGGTGTGGAAGACGCCGACCGCACCCTCGTCGGCGATGTGCTCCATCGCCCGGTGCATGAAGCCGTTCGAGAGGCCGTGTTCGTAGGTCGTGAACATCTTGAACGACGAGACGCCGGCGTCGATCACGTCGGCGAGTTCGTCGAAGACCGCGGGGTCCTCGCGCGTGATCGCGCCGTGGAGGCCGTAGTCGATCAGCGCGTTCTCGCCCTTCTCCCGTTTGCGTTCGACCCCGTCGAGGAGCGTCCCCGGTTCGTCCCAGATGCTGAGGTCGCCGGCCCAGGCCTGCCAGGCGAAGTCGATGTAGGTGGTCGTCCCGCCGGCGGCAGCCGCGCTCGTCGCCGTCTCGTAGCTGTCGGCCGAGAACATGTCGTCGACGTGGACGTGGACGTCGACCGCGCCGGGCATGACGAGGAGTCCGGTCGCGTCGACGGTTTCGGCCGCCTCGGGCAAGCTCTCTGCGTCCCCGATGGCGACGATACGGCCCTCGTCGATGGCGATACCGGCCTCGGTACTTCCCTCGGCAGTGACGACCCGTCCACCGGTGATACAGCGATCCACAACCATGCACAGTGAGACCATGGCACTGGTATAACATTTGTGATCCCCACACTGGACGAGGGATCGAGGAGCAGTGTGGAAGCGAGCCGTTGCAATGGAACGAAGATCGGAAGGATACTGTCACGACCGGTACTCGTGAGGAGCAGGCGGTAACTGCGACGACGATGGAATCGCCGGGGACGAACGGACGAACCGTTCTTCGGTGATCGGATATAATATTGAAATTCGTTTCTCTAAACGATATCTAGTTCGAATTTCGTGCCGAATAACGATCGAATCATCGTCCGAGGTCTTCATAGCACTAGTATCGACGTAACAATCATAGGTCCATTACAGATTTCCGCTCAGAAGTAATTGCGCCACCGATACCGTTGGTTTTCGAATAGTGGGCTTGAAACAGGTGTTGGGAGTTCTCTCGTTCGAAATTCCGGATGGGGAAATCCCACACAAAGCGAAGCGCGGGTTCGTACTTCTGATCACGGAAGGGAAAGAGGACGACGGCAGGCGGTGCTATCCGACCCCGCCACGGCCCAGCATTAAGTGATTACAGTACGTCGAGCGGTAGTATTAGTTCGTCCACCGCTTTTTGCCGGGCGCGGCGCTGGTCTCCGTCGGAGCGGAAGCCGCGGCCCCCGTCCGAACCGCCCTGTAGGAGAGCCCCGCTTCGCTCATGAGTTCCCGAACGCGACGGAGTTCGTACTCGACGCCGAACGTCTCGGCGATGTACTCGCGCGCGAGCGCCGGCGTCCACGTCGAGCGGTCGTAGCCGAGTTCCGTGGGCGGCCGGTTGAGGGCGTCTTCGAGTCGCTCGCGCTGCCCGTCGTCGAGTTTCGGCGGGCGGCCCGGTCGCGGCGCGTCGTACACCACCTCTTCGGCGGGTTCGTCCGCGAGCCGGTCGAGCCGGCAGAGCCAGTTGTAGATCGTCTTCTCGGTTCGACCGTACATCTCCGCCAGCCGCCGCTGGGAGAGCCCCTCCTTGTAGTTGAGTCCGACCATCACGCGCTGTGTGGCCCGTTTTCCCTCCACCTCCGCGAGGATCTCCCGGAGGTCGTCCGCCGAGACGTCTTCGAGGTGTGCCATTGCGGACGGGAGGCGAACGGCACGTAAAGTGTTTTCGCCGGTTCTGGTCGCCCTCAGGCCTCGTCGAAGAGGGTTTCGCCGGCGACGAGGTGCTCGTCGACGGTGTCGAAGTCGAGCGTGAGCCCCAGTCCGGGCTCGTCGGGGATCGGGAGCCGGCCCGTCCCGAGCACCGACTCCTCGACCAGGTCCTCCCACCAGCCGAGCTGGTAGGAGTGGTATTCGACGGCGAGCACGTTCGGGATCGCCGCCCCGAGCTGGGCGCTCGCCATCGTCCCGACCGGCGAGGAGACGTTGTGCATCGCGAGCGGCACGTAGTAATCGTCGGCCATGTTCGCGATCTTCATGCCCTCGCGCATCCCGCCGACGCGGGGGATGTCGGGTGCGAGGATGTCGACGGCCTCCTCCTCGATCAGGCGGCGGCTTCCGTGGGTCCGATAGACGTTCTCGCCCGTCGCGATCGGTGTCGTGGTGGCCTGGGTGACCGTCCGCTGGACGTCGTGGTTCTCGGGTGGGATCGGGTCCTCGAGCCACCAGATCGGGTAGTCTTCGAGTGCGTACGCGAGACGTTTGGCCCCGTCGGCGGTGTACGACCAGTGACAGTCGAAGGCCACCTCGGCACGGTCGCCGACNTAGTCTTCGAGTGCGTACGCGAGACGTTTGGCCCCGTCGGCGGTGTACGACCAGTGACAGTCGAAGGCCACCTCGGCACGGTCGCCGACCCGGTCGAGCACTTCGCGCACGATCGCTTCTTTGTGTTCGATGTCGCGAGGCGAGAGGTGGCGATTTGCTCTATCCTTCTCGTCGCCCGAGGGGACGTCGAGGTCGAACTTGATGGCGTCGTAGCCGAGTTCGTCGACCACTCGCTCCGCTTCCTCGGCGTTCGAGGCGGGTTCGGCCTCGTTGCCGGCGTGACAGTCACAGTAGACCCTGACCTCGTCGCGGTACTTCCCACCCAGGAGTTGGTAGGCCGGCACGCCGAGGAGTTTGCCCGCGAGGTCGTGGAGGGCGATCTCGACCCCGGAGATCGCCGAGATGGACTTGCCGGCGATCGAGCCCTCGCCCGACATCTTCTGGATGAGGTGTTCGTAGAGCCGGTCGATGTCGAGGGGGTTCTCGCCGANTCGATGATCGCCGTGTCGCCCCCGCCCCAGTAGGCCTCGCCGGTGCCGACGACGCCGGCGTCGGTGTAGACCCGGACGAGCACCCAGGGATAGTTGCCGTCGACCATCGCGGTCTGGACGTCGGTGATCTCGGCGTCCCGGATCGACGCGTCGTCCTCGATCTCCATCGAGTCGCCCGAGAGGTCCCGCATCGTGTACTCAGCGTTCGGGTCGCTGAGCTGTGTGTAGTCGACCATCGTCGGTAGTGGNATCTCCATCGAGTCGCCCGAGAGGTCCCGCATCGTGTACTCAGCGTTCGGGTCGCTGAGCTGTGTGTAGTCGACCATCGTCGGTAGTGGGTTCACCGGAGAGGCATAAATACGGATCGGAGCGTCGTTCGCCCCGTTCCGGAGCGGGGCGCGGGCCGATCGGACACGAGGTAGCAAAGCCTATTAGCACCCCCCTCGGAATCGCCACCGATGTCGGATCTGGAAATCACGGACTTCGAGACGTACCTCGTCGCGAATCCCTGGAAACCCTGGGTGTTCGTCGAGATCGAGACCAACGAGGGTATCACCGGGCTGGCCGAGGCCACGACCCACGACAAACCACGGACCGTCGCAGCGGCGATCGACGAGATGTCGAACTTCTTCATCGGGCGCGACCCCTTCGACACGGAGGCGCTCTGGCTCGAGATGTACCGCGACGAGTGGTTCTCGAAGGGCGTCATCAACACCACCGTCTGCTCGGCGGTCGACATGGCCTGCTGGGACATCAAGGGGAAGGTCCTCGACAAGCCAGTCTACGAGCTCCTCGGTGGAGCCGTCCACGGAACCGAACTCCGCACGTACGCGAACGGCTGGTACCAGGACACGGGCCACACGCCCGAGGGCTTCGCGAAGCAGGCCCAGAAGGTCGTCGACGACGGCTACGACGCCATGAAGTTCGATCCCTTCGGGACCGCGTGGCAGTCGATGTCCCGGAAGGAACAGAACAACTCCGTCAACATCGTCGGCGCGATCCGCGACCAGGTCGGTCCGGACGTCGACCTCATGATCGAGTGCCACGGCCGCTTCTCGGCGGGTCAGGCCGTCGAGATCGCCCGCGAGATGGCCGAGTTCGAGCCGACCTGGTTCGAGGAGCCGTGTCCCCCGGACTCGATCAACAGCCTCGCCGAGGTCGCGCGGAAGTCGCCGATCCCCGTCTCGACGGGCGAGCGCCACATGACGAAACACGACTTCTACGAGCTCGTCACGCGAACCGACGTGGACCTCTTCCAGCCCGACCTGATGAACACTGGCGGGATCACCGAGGGCAAGAAGATCGCCGGCCTCGCCGAGGCCGACCACGTCGACCTCGCCCCGCACAACCCGCAGGGCCCGGTCGCGGGCGCTATCTACGGGCACTTCTGTACCTCGATCCCGAACTTCCGGATCCAGGAGATGTTCCAGACCTACGACGTCGACTGGGTCGACGACCTCATGAACAAACCGCTGGTCGTCGAGGACGGCTACATGCAGATCCCGGAGGGCCCCGGGTTCGGCATCGAACTCAACCACGACGTCGTCGAGGAGCACGAATACACGGAGGACAAGGTCCACACCATCGACCTCTGGGAGAGCGGCTGGGAAGAGCGCGCCGACGAGAAGCGGTAGACCGACGCTCACTTCCCACGACCGGCCCGGCGGTCGTGGCGGTTCGGTATCGCGAACCCTTTTTATCGGACGACCGATGATACTTGGGTATGTCACTCACAGACTGGCTCGACGACTACGAGGACCGCGACTGGCGGACGGCGACCGAGGGCACGGTTCGCTACGCGCTGGTCGGCCTCGGCTGGTGGGCCACCGACGTCGCGATGCCCGCGATCGCCGACTCGGAGTTCGGCGAGACCACGGTACTGGTGAGCAGTTCGAGCGAGAAAGCCGAGCGGGTCGCCGACGAGAACGACGTCTCCCGGGGGATCACCTACGACGAGTTCACGGAGGGCGAGGCGAGCGAGGACTACGACGCGGTCTACGTCTGCACCCCGAACGCCCACCACCTGGAGTACGTCGAGGCGGCCGCCGAACTCGACAAGGCCATCATCTGCGAGAAGCCGATGGAGGCCAGCGTCGAGCGCGCCGAACGGATGGTCGAGGCCTGCGAGCGCGAGGACGCCCCGCTGATGATCGCCTACCGGATGCAGACCGACCCCGCGATCCGACGCGGGCGCGAACTCATCGAGGCGGGCTTCGTCGGCGACCCCGTCTCGGTCTACGGCCACAACTCCCAGCCCCTCCTCGAGATGATCCCCGACACCGACCAGTGGCGGCTCACCCCCGATCTGACCGGGTACGGGACGAGCGTGATGGATCTCGGGATCTACTCGATCAACACCGCACGCTACCTCCTCGACCGCGACCCCGTCGCGGTGCAGTCGATGCTCGCGACCGACCACGACGCCTTCGAGGGGCTCGACGACGAGCGCGCCTCGTTCATGCTCGACTTCGACGGCGTCGAGATGGTCTCGACCGCCACCCAGAACGCCCACAACGACTCCCAGCTGGTGGTCACCGGCACCGAGGGGCAGATCGAGTTCCGACCCGCCTTCCACGGCGAGTGCCGTCTCCGGATCGCCCGCGACGGCCGCTCGGTGGACTTCGACCGCGAGGAGTTCGGAGCCGTCGAGGAGATGCGCGAGGAGTTCGATTACTTCGCCGACCGGCTCCTCACCGACGCCCCGATCGACCCCGACGGCGAGCACGGCCTGGTCGACCTCCAGGTCGTCGAGGCCATCCACGAGGCCACCGAAACGGGTGGAACGGTCGACGTCGGGCGATAAGCGAGCCGTTTTCGATCCCGATGGCGGGGTGCTTCGGCGTTACTCGGTCTTCCGATCGACCGCGTCGGTGACGTCCGCGAGGTGCTCGGTGAACAGCCCGACCTCGACGCCGAGGGTGACGTACTGGACGCCGGCCTCGATCCAGCGGTTCGCGACCTCGGGGGTGTCGGCGAACGCGCCAACGACGACGTCGGCCTCGGCGGCCCGCTCGCAGACGTGGTTCATCAACTCGACGACCCGGTCGTCGGTGACCTCCCCGGGGATCCCCAGCGACTGCGAGAGGTCGTAGGGGCCGAGGAAGACCACGTCGATCCCCTCGACCGCGAGGATCTCGTCGATGTTCTCGACGCCGCGCTCGCCCTCGACCTGGACGACGAGCAGGGTCCGCTCGTTCTGGTCCTCGGTGTAGGTGTCGCTCCCGACGTACTCGCCGGCGCGGACGTACTGGGAGAGCCCGCGGCTGCCGACCGGGTCGAACCGGGCGGCCTCGACCGCCGCCTCGGCGTCGGCGCGCGTCTCGACCTGTGGCACCTGGACGCCCGCGGCACCGAGGTCGAGCGCGCGCTGGATCTCGGCCTCCTCGTTGGCACGGACCCGAACGAGCGGGGCGACGCCCGCGTTCTGGGCCGCGGCCGAGAGGTCGAGCGTGGTTTCGGCGGTCAGCGGGCCGTGCTCCTGGTCGTAGACCACGAAGTCCATCCCGGCGACGCCCACCATCTCGGAGACCATCGCGGAGTCGAGGAGTTGGAAGGTCCCGACGGCCACCTCGCCGTCCCGAAGCCGGTCGCGGATCGAGTTCGTTAGCATACCCTCTCTTCCTCTTCGAGGGGATAAGAAACACCCGATGGACCGACGTATCGCCCGTATCGATCCCCGTCGATGGTCCCTCGTGTAGGGGATCGGTCGCTTCCGGGGGCGGTGGAGCAGCCGGGACTCGTAGGTTCTCGCGAAGAGCGTGAGGACTGGTTCCACGATGAAGAACGTTCGGCGTGCCAGCGGCGGTAGAGTTCCAGCCGACGAAATATCGTTCAGTAATCAAGAACGAAGCGCCCGGGTTCGAAACGGAGTGGATATCGGAAGGGAGCGGCGGATCGGCCGGTCACGGCGTATAGAGTGCGTCCGGTTGGAGACGAGCGCCGGTGCGAACCGTGGCACGGCGCATCGTCGGTCGTCGGAGGGAGCACCGTCGAACCGATGGGGTTCGACAGTCCTGAATTTCGAAGAAGTGAACGCTGTCGTCGCATTCGTTCTGTTCTCGAACAATTGTCGTCCGTCTTCGGATAAGAGATCAGAGATAACAGCGAGTATCGATGCCGAACCGGAGAAGAGAGCATCACAGCAGTCGAGCGGCGTTCATCCATAACGAATGCGATGGATCCGGCTCACGGTGGCGTCACCGGACCGTTCCCACGAGGTTCGCCGGGCCGGGGTCGTTCGCCGGCGGTCGGTTCGGCACCGGAGCCGACAAGGGTTAATAGCACACCGGCGAAGGGAGACCGAATGCAGCAATCGAGCACGGCGTCGAGAGCCGAGAGCGACGAACGGACGTGCAAGATCGACCGGATCGCGGTCGAGTACGACCTCGGCGACATCGCCGAGGAGCTCGGGGAGCTCTGGACGCGCGAGGAGGAACGGTACAGCCTCCGACGGCTTGCGACCCACTTCAACCGCCGCCTGCTCCGGGCCGCGATGGAGCGAAACGGGATGGACGTCCTCGAGGGCGAAGCCGAGAACACCTACCGGCTCCTCACCGACGACGACGTGAGCGTCGGGACCCGAACCCAGGCCCGCAACCGCCTCCGGAAACAGGGGGTCGACATCGAGGCGGTCGAATCCGCCTTCGTCTCCTACCAGACCGTCAACCGTCACCTGAAGGGCTGTCTCGACGCCGAACGTCCGGCGGAACCGGACGAGGACGGCGTCGAGAAGGCGACACAGCGCATCGCCGCCCTCCGCAACCGGACCGTCGTGGTCACCGAGAACACCCTCTCACAGCTCCGCTCGGCCGACGAGATCACCCTGGGCGATGCCGACGTCTTCGTGGATATCACCGTCACCTGTGCGGACTGCGGAACCCACACCACCGCCCGGGAACTCATCGCCGACGGCGGCTGCGACTGCGAGTGAGCGCGAGCCGTAACACCCATACTTGTGTTATCGGATTCGGAGACGGGTCGAGACGGGGATTTTCGACGGTAACCGGGTCGATCCCCAGCGAACGGATCGGCTATCGCCCGTCGAAGCAGTCGTCGAACCCGTGGTATCGTTCTCGCCGGGCGCGTGACGGCTTCACCGAGACGACCGTCGACGACCTCGCCCGACCTCGATACCGAAAGACACCCGAATAGCGTCAGAAAAATCCACTCGTTCCGCGACCGCCGATCGCGACGTTCTCACCGCTCGGTAGTGCTCTCGACGAAGCGGAAACCGGACTCGACACCCGGCGTTCGATCGAATATCTTCAGGACACGGATCGCTGATCGAGCGACGCTACGACCGCGTCGCGCTCCAGACCCGGTCCCGGCGGCCGTCGGTTCCGGCGTCGGCCGCCACCGACCTCGTTCGAGCCGTGGTACACGAGAGTCCCGCCTCCGACATCAGCCGGCGAACGTGCCGTCGGCAGTACTCCACGTCGAAGGTCTCCCCGATGTATCGCTGTGCCAGGGTCGTCGTCCACGCTGTGGCGTCGTAACCGACCGCCGTCGGTGAGTCGTGGAGTGCCGCCGCGAGTTGGTCCGACTGGTCCGGCGAGAGCGCCCGCGACTGTCCGGGTTTGGGGCCGCGTTTCTCGTCGTAGAGCACCTCCTCGGGGGGGTCGGTTTCGAGCCGGTCGAGTCGGGCGAGCCAGTTGTGGACGGTCCCCTCCGAGACGCCGTAGCGCGAGGCCAGCGTGGGCTGGGTAACCGACTCCTCCTTGTAGTTGAGCGCGAGCATCAGGCGCTGTGTCGGTCGTTTACCCTCGACGTCGTCCAGCAGGGCACGGAGTTCGTCGGCGGTCACGTTCTCGAGGTGGGGCATACCACTCCTCGGGACCCTAGCATCAAATAACTTGAGCCATCTCGGTTCGAGCTGACCGAAACTGCGACTCGTGGTCTGCTTTGTTCGGTATCGGTTCGTCTGGGGCGATTCTATCCTCGGTTCGAATCGAGTGGGGAGTTTTGATTCCGCGTCAGTTGCCGACGCGTCCCTCGTAGACCACGCCGCGGCCGGCGTCGAGGGTGACCTCGTCGCCGTCGGCGAGCGAGTCCGGGAGCGAGACGTTCGATATCATCGGCAGACCGGTCTCGCGGGCGACGATCGCGGCGTAGCCCGTCACGCCCTGATGGGCGCTCACGACCCCGCCGAGTTTCCGTGGGTCGCCCGCGAACTCGCCGTCGAACGTCTGCGAGACGAAGAGAACCGCCCCCTCGGGAACGGTCGTGAGGTCGCCGTCGGGCGCGTGGTGGAGCGGACCGGCGACCCGACCCGTGACCACCGACCGGCCCGAGGCGAGCACCTCGGCGGCGACGTGGAGTTTGAGCATGTTGGTCGTGTTCGCGCCTTCGAGGTCGGTCATCAAGCCCGCGAGCACGACGACCGTATCCCCGCTTTCGGCGACCCCCGCCGCGAGCGTGGTCCGGACCGCGTTCCGGATCACGTTGTCGGTCCCCTCGCCCTCGCCGGTGAGCGGCGCGTACCGGGGGAGGACGCCCGCCGAGAGACAGAGCCGCCGGCGCACCCGGTCGTCGGGCGTGACCGCGACGATCGGGACTTCGGGGCGGTATTTCGCGGTCTTGAGCGCGGTGTAGCCCGACTCGGTGGCCGCCACCACCGCGGTGGCGTCGGTGTCGCGCGCGAGGTAGCGCGCCGACCGCGCGAGGACACCGGTACGGGAGTCGTCGGGCTTCGGGACGGCCTGCTCGACGTGGTCGTCGTACTCGGGGCTCCGTTCGACCTCACGGACGATCCCGCTCATCGCCTCGACCACCCTCACTGGGTGGTCGCCGACCGCGGTCTCGCCCGAGAGCATCACCGCGTCCGTCCCGTCGAGCACCGCGTTCGCGACGTCCGAGGCCTCCGCCCGCGTGGGCCGACGCGAGTGGGTCATCGTGTCCAGCATCTCGGTCGCCGTGATCACGGGCGTCCCCTCGTCGAGACACTCCCGGATGATCCGTTTTTGGATCAGCGGGACCTCTTCGAGCGCGCACTCGACCCCGAGGTCGCCGCGCGCCACCATCACGCCGTAGGCCGCCTCGACGATCCCCTGGAGGTTGTCGACCGCGTCGGCGCGCTCGATCTTCGCCACGACGGGGATGTCGGCGTCGCGGGCTTCGAGCGCCTCGTTCACGGTGTAGACGTCCGCGGCCTCGCGAACGAAGCTCATCGCCACGAAGTCAACCTCGGCTTCGGCCGCGAGGTCGAGCTCGCGTTCGTCGGCCTCTGTCAGCACGTCGAAGCCGAGGTCGACCCCCGGAACGTTGACGCCCATCCGCCCGCGCATCGAGCCGCCGGAGTCGACGTGGGCGCGGACGACCTCGCCATCGACCCCCTCGACGGTGGTCTCGATCCGGCCGTCGTCGAGCAGGACGGTGTCGCCGGGTTCGACCGCGGTGATGGACTCGGAGAGGCCGACCCGCTCGGCCGACGTTTCGGCACCCTCGACGAATTCGACCACTGTCCCCGCGGGGAGGTCGAGGTCGGCGTCGAGCGGCGCGGTTCGGACTTCGGGGCCCGAGAGGTCGAGCATGGTCGCGACCGAGTCCTCGGTGGCCTCGTCGACCGACTTCACCCGGTCGATCAGGTCGGCGCGTTCGTCGGTGCTCCCGTGGCTCGCGTTGAACCGCGCCACCGACATCCCGGCCTCGACGAGCGCCTCGATGGTCTCCCGGGACCCCGAGGACGGCCCGAGCGTGCAGACGATCTTGGTGTTGTTCATGCGATCATCCACTCTCGGGCTGGTACTTCGGTCCGTCGGTCGGCCCGGTCGCTCATAGCACGACGGTCTTGCGGCGGACGAACCGCTCGATGCTCACCCCGATCCCCTCCCGACCGATCCCGGAGGCCTTGTTGCCGCCGAACGGGAGGTCGCCGAGGCCGTGGGAGGGCGCACCGTTGATCCGCACCGCGCCGGCGTCGATCCGGTCGGCGAGGGCCATCGCGCGGTCGTGGTCGGCGGTGAAGACCGCGGCGTCGAGCGCGAGGTCGCCCGCGTTCGCCACCCGCACCGCGTCGTCCTCGTCTTCGATCGTGGTCACGGCGACCACGGGCCCGAACTGTTCCTCGGTCACGATCCGCGCGTCGTGGGGCACGTCGGCGAGGAGGGTCGGTTCGACGAACCGGCCCTCTCGACCGCCGCCGCGAACGAGCCGTGCGCCCTTCTCGAGCGCGTCCTCGATGAGTTCCTCGACCCAGTCTGCCTGGTCTTCCGAGATCAGCGGCCCGAGGTCGGTCTCCTCGTCGAAGAGGTCGCCGACGACCCACTCGTCCATCGCGGGCTCGATCCGCTCGACGAGGTCGTCGTGGATCGATTCGTGGGCGAGCACGCGCGAGACCGCCGAACACCGCTGGCCGGCGTACTTCAACGAACCTTTCGCACACGCCGCCGCTGCGGCGTCGAGGTCGGCGTCCGGGAAGACCACCGCGGGCGCGTTGCCGCCGAGTTCCATCAGGAGGTTGACCATCCCGCTCTCACGCGCGACGTGCTCGCCCGCGCCCGACGAGCCCGTCATCACGATCGCGCCGATCGTGTCCGACCCCGCGAGCACGTCGCCGATCTCGCTCGCCGCACCCGGCACGAAGTTGAACGCGCCCTCGGGGACCCCGGTCTCGGCTATCACCTCGGTGAGGATCCGACCGGTGACGGGGGTCTGGCTCGCGGGCTTGAGGACCACACAGTTGCCCGCCGCGAGCGCGGGCGCGATGTGGAGCGCGGTCGTCATCAGGGGGTAGTTGTACGGCGCGATCGAGAGCACGGTGCCGACGGGTTCGGGTTTGACGAGCGCCTCCCAGCCCTCGTGACCCGCGGTGGTCCCGGTGCGGTGCTCGCCGGTGAGGCTCCGGGCCTCGCCGGCCGCGCGTCGGAAGCGCTCGGCGGCCGAGTCCACCTCGCCGCGGGCGCTCGATATCGGCTTGCCCGCCTCCCGGACGATGGTCTCGGCGAGTTCGTCCTTCCGGGCTTCGAGCCCCGCGGCGATCGCGTCGAGCCACTCGACGCGTTCGGGGATCGTGGTCCCGCGCATCCGCGCTTCGGTCTCCGCCGCCGCGTCGAGCGCCGCGGTCGCCTCCTCAGGACCGGCGGCCGGGATGCGTGCGAACGTCTCGCCGTCCTCGGTGAGGTCCTCGACCGACAACCACCCCTCGGTCGTTACCCACTCGCCGCCGACGTACGGACCGCTCCGCTGCTGCTTGGTTGCGGAAGCCATACCCGATCTTTCGCGGGCGGACACAAGAACGTTACTACGACGATGGTATTTCCGCAGTTCGGCGACCCGACAGGATGTCGTCGGTTCGGTCCCGAATCGGTTGGACGAGACGACCGAAGACCACCCGGACCGGAGTACTCGTCGTCCGAGCCGAGGGATTCTGTACAACAGAACGAATTCGAGTCGTTATCGGTCTCTCACACACCGACCCGGACGGGCCGAACGGTCTCACGGAACCCATACCGATGGAATCGGTAGGATCGTACGACGAGAGGGACCCCATTCGTTCGGAAAGACAGAACACTGATGTGGGTACGCGACCGACGCGACGTATGGATGCCCCCGAAACGCCCAACGTCCCGGTGAAATCGGTCGAACGGTCGATACGGTTGGTCGAGGCGGTGCAGAGCCGCGGCGGGGCGAGCCTCACCGAGCTCGCGGACGACCTGGACGTAGCGAAGAGCACCGTCCACAACCACCTCCTCACGCTCGAACGCCACGGCTACCTCGTCCGGACGGACGACACCTTCCACGTCGGATTCCGGGCCCTCGACCACGGCGGCTTCGCACGCGAACGGGTTCCCGGCTATCGGTTCGTGCGCTCGGAGCTCCACGACCTCGCCGACGAGACCGGCGAGCTCTGTCAGTTCGTCGCCCGACAGGGCGGCGAGGGCTTCGTGCTGTTCCAGACCAGGGGTTCGGACGCCGTCGAGACCCAGTTTCGGGTCGGGTCCCACGGCCCGCTCCACAGCCTCCCCGGCGGCAAGGCCGTCCTCGCCCAGCTCCCCGTCGAACGCATCAGCCGGATCGTCGAGGAGAACGGGCTCGCGACGACGACCCCCGCGACGATCACCGACCTCGGGGATCTCTTCACGGAGCTCGAACGGACCACCAACCGTGGCTACGCCGTCAACGACGGCGAACACAGCCCCGGGCTGAACGCGGTCAGCGTCCCGGTCGAGTCGGAAGCGGCGGTCCTGGGCGCGCTCTGTGTCGTCGGGCCAACCCACCGACTGAACGACGACGCCACCGAACGACGCCTCTCGAACCGACTCCTCGAAGCCGCCAACGAACTCGAACTCAACGTCACCTACTCGCGGGCGTAGACGAACCCCGACCCGACATCGAGTTCTGGATAACAGAACACGCGGACGCGAGGGGGGGTCAAGACCGAATCACGATGGGACGAATAGGACGTGACCCATCCCGTAACAGATATAGTTCTGTTCCATATACGACCATCGGACGGTCGGTCCGCCGGCGATGAACCCAACAGAGTTCATAAGAAAATACTCGATTTTGCTCCATCGACTCGCTCCACTTCGGGATGACTTCCAAATTCGAT
Source organism: Halococcus hamelinensis 100A6 (assembly GCF_000336675.1). Lineage (NCBI taxonomy): Archaea > Methanobacteriati > Methanobacteriota > Halobacteria > Halobacteriales > Halococcaceae > Halococcus > Halococcus hamelinensis. The sequence continues at coordinate 25,272 of NZ_AOMB01000006.1, forward strand.
TCCCCGACGGATTTGAGGAGCACATATGGGAACGTCCTGGCTTCGATTTTCAGACCACGTCAGGTACGGCTCAGACGGTATTTCGACGCCATCCGAGACGGAGTGGCCGTCAGTAGTAACGACTGAGATTCGACGGGACGACGTATCATCCAACGAAACGGAGCGGACGTTACCGAACGACCGTCGAAGTACGAAATCGGAGCTTTTAGAGCACAGTAGTAGTCTATACAACGAACGAGAAGACGATCAAGTGTTGTCTCATCTTCTTTTGCCAGTAGATGTATCCCGTCAGGAGAGCCCTCATGCTCTATCGTTGGTGAGTAAATTTTTATGAATATTTCTTTGCCGTCTCTTATCACGGAGACCAGTCTGTGGCCGTATTCGCGAGTCGACTGATGAACGAAGACGACGACCGACTGAACGATCAGTCCACGTGCTCCCCGTAGAGTGCCGACCGGTCGACGATGTTCTGGACGGTCGTTCTCGTGACCCCCGCCAGTTTCGCGGTCGAGCGCTTGCTCTTGCCGTCGCGGAGTCGTTCGATGACCAGGAGCGCGGTGTTGAAGTCGTCGTTGGGAACCAATCGTCCGTTCTCGCTGTCGAAGCCGTACGGGGGCCGACCGACGTGTTTGCCGCTCGCCTTCGCGGCGTGGATCCCCTCGCGCGTTCGTTCCGTGCTCACCGACGCCTCGATATCCGCGGCGATCGATAGCCCCTGTAGTATCGCGCTCTCGTCGGGGGAGTCGGTTCCATCGGCGCGAGCCGTCCCCTGCTCGCCCAATGCGAGACCGATGTCGAGGATGTGGAGCGCGACCCCCGCATCGAGGAGCGTCTCGACGAACTCGTTGAAGTCCACGACCGTCTTCGCGACGCGAGCGGCATCGGTGACGATGACCCGGTCTACTGCCGTCGCAGCGATCCGGTCGAGCATCGTTTGATAGCCCGACGACTGGTCGGCACGCGCTTCCACGCCCTCATCGACGAACACCGAGACGTCGTTCGGGTCGAGGTCGAAGTTCCGTTCGGCGTAACTGAGGATTTGCTCGCGCTGGTTCGCTCCCCTCCCCGTACTAACGACGCGGACATAACCGATGGTCGCCTTTTCTCTCGTATCTCCGCCACTATCTACTGCCATCGATCAACGTCTGTTGACGGTCTCGGCTGCTGCTGATATGTGCGTTGCGAATAACCACGGCCCGACAGGCCGTCCGCATCGGTTTTTGGCATCGGTTACCATTGATTACCAAGGCCTGTATTTAACACAGGGGTTATTAACACCCTGCCGGTACAAGCCGATGTGCTATTCGCCTACTATTCCGATACACCGTACGTCTCTCTCGATGCTGCGGTGACCGACACGTCAAGGGAGGGTGCTAGAAACCAATGTTTACAAATACTCGATTGATGGACGGGGGTATGCAATGACTGGCGATCGAGGGTCGGCCTCGACGCGACGGAACGTCCTCCGTGCCGGGGCACTCGCGGGGGTTGGAGCACTTTCGGGATGTATCGGAGCCGGAGCGACGACCGGGCGAGAGCTGACGATCGGCTATCAACCGTACTACGCGGAGGCGTGGTCCGCCGTGGTGATAAAGAACGCCGGGCTGGCCGAGGAGTTCCTCCCCTCGGGCTACTCGGTCAAGAACTGGGACTCCGCGCTGCAGGGGTCGATCGTCGGGACGCGAATGATATCGGGGAAGAACCAGGTCGGCTACACGGGCGATATGCCGACGATCACGGCGATCGCGAACGACAGCACCCCGATCAGCGTCGTCGGTCTCGCGGGCTACTCGGAGGGCCAGCAGTGCAGCCTCGCGGTGCGACCCACCGGTTCGGGGGTGACGAACGTCCAGCAGATGGACGGGCGCGACGCCGCAGTCACGACCGGGAGCTGTACGCATCGGTTCTACCTCAACGTCGTCGAACAGACCGGCGTCCAGCCGAACCTCGTCGACAACTCGATCGGGAACATCCTGGCCGAGATCCGCCAGGGCTCGCTGCCGGTCGGCTTCGGCTGGGAACCGAACATGGCCCGAACGGTCTACCAGGAGGACGCCGCCGAGTACTTCATCAGCGGTTCGGAGTTCGATACCGGCGACGCGGCGGGGATCATCATGCCGGATTCGTTGATCGAGAACGACCGAGAGGCCGCGATCGGCTGGCTCAAGGCCGAGCTCAGGGCCAAGGAGATCATGGCCAACGACCACGAGCGCACGCTCGACCTCGTCGCCGAGGAGGGCGACCTCGCGACCTACGACCGGGACGTCCTGCGCTCGTGTCTCTACGAGAGCCTCCGGCTCGACCCCTCGACCAATCGGCTCGAACTCATCACGGACTACGCGGCCGTCCCACAGGCCAACCGGTTGATGACCCAGCAGGGCCCGCGATTCCTCCAGGAACAGGGCGCTATCTCCGCGCTGCCGGCCGATTCGAGATACAAGCCCGGACTCACGAAGACGGCGGCCGACGAACTCGGCGTCGGGACCGGACTCGACCGCTTCGGCGGGTCGAACGGATCGAGTGGGTCGAACGGGTCGAATTCGAGCGCGGCAGGGGCGAACGCGAGCACGTCCGGGGACGGACGATGAGCACGCAGTCGTTCTCCGAGCGGTTGCTCGGCGACCGGGCGGGCCTCGGCGTTCCGCGTCGAGTCGTCCAGCTCGGGTCGGTGCTCGGGTTCCTCGTCGTCTGGTGGGCGCTCGTCCGGTTCGGCGTCCTCGGCTTCGAGTACCTGGCCGGCCCGGTCGAGACGGGGACGAACATGCTCGCCTATCTCGCCGGCGAACCGATGGCGAGCGGCGGGACCATCTATCTGCACGCGGCGTACTCGACCTTTCGCGTCGTGTTCGGTGTCGGCATCGCGGCGTTGCTGGCCGTCCCGCTCGGGCTCGCGATCGGGACGAGCCAGCGGTTCGAGGACTACACGTTTCCGGCGCTCGAGATCCTCCGACCGATCCCGCCGGTCGCCTGGGTCCCGATCAGCGTCCTCCTGTTGCCGGCGCTCGACCTCCTCGGCGTCGAGGTCAGCCTCGCCGTGCTGTTCGTGGTTTTCATCGGGGCCTTCTTCCCGATCCTCATCAACACGGTCGAGGGCGTTCGCACGATCGAAGAGGAGTACACGCGAGCCGCCCACAGTCTCGGTGCGGAGGGCCTCCAGGTCTTCCGGTACGTCGTCTTCCCGGCGACGCTCCCGTCGATCCTCACCGGGATATCGATCAGCATCGGGCTCGGCTGGATCACGGTCGTCGCCGCCGAGATCATCGCCGGCAACTACGGCCTCGGGTACACGATCTTCCAGGCCTACCGCCTCCTCCAGACCGACGTCGTGCTCGTCGGGATGGTCGTGATCGGCGTGCTCGGCTACGCCTCCTCGGCGCTGGTGAATCGCTACGCCGCACGGCGGATGCCCTGGAGCGAGCGTGAGAGCCGATGACGACGAGGGGAATGCACCACGACCGCGTCGCCGTCCCGCCGGCCGCCGGTCACACGACCGTATCGACCATCGAACGAACCACCCAACCGCGAGCGACCAACGACCAATGAGCAACACCGACCAGAACACGACCGAGGCTGTGAGCAGTACCGAATCGAACACCGCGGCAGCGAGAAACGGGACGCAGAAGGCCGAAACGGGGGCGATCGAGATCGACGACGTCGCGAAGGTCTACGACCCCGACGGCGACCACGTCGTCGCCGTCGAGGACATGAACCTCGACATCGAGGCCAACGAGTTCATCACGATCCTCGGCCCCTCCGGGTGTGGCAAGAGCACGGTGATGGAGTGCGTCGCGGGCTATCTCGAACCGACCGAGGGCGAGGTCCGCGTCGACGGTACCCGCGTGAACGGTCCCGACCCCTCCCGGGGGGTCGTCTTCCAGGCCAACCGCCTCTTCCCGTGGTTGACGATCGCCGAGAACGTCCGGTTCGGCCCACGGATGCGGAGCGAGGTCGACAACGAGCGCGTGAACGGCCTGATCAAGCAGATGGGGCTGGACGGCTTCGAGGACTCCTATCCCCACGAACTCTCGGGCGGGATGCAACAGCGCGCCGAGCTCGCCCGGCTGTTCGCGAACGACCCGGACATCATGCTGATGGACGAGCCGTTCAGCGGACTCGACGCGATGACCAAGGAGCTGATGCAGGAGGCGCTGCTCGAGGTCTGGGAGAACGAGAGCCGAACGGTGATCTTCATCACCCACGACGTCGAGGAAGCGATCTTCCTCGCCGACCGGGTCGTCGTGATGAGCGCCCGGCCGGGTCGAGCCAAGGACGTCCTCGACGTCGATCTCGAACGACCCCGGAGCCTCGATATGATCACGACCGACGAGTTCACCCGCGTCAAACGCCGTGCGCTCGACCTCATCCACGAGGAAGCCGAACGCGCGATGGAACAGGCCGCGGGACGGGTCGATTGATGGCGACCGTCGAGAACGAACGTGGCTCCGGGTCGGGGTCCGGTTCGGGGACCGGTGGTTCGGTCACCGTTCCGCGACCGGTCCGTCGTGTCACCTCGGTGCTCGCCCTGCTCGTGCTCTGGGCGCTCGCGACCAACCTCGGGTTGCTCAGCGAACTGCCCTCGCCGTTCGCCGTCGGGACGACGTTCCTCGACCAGTTCGCCGAGGTGTCGTTCTGGAGCGCCGCGGCCGTGAGCACGGCTCGAATCTACGTTTCGTTCGTCCTCGCGCTCGTCCTCGCCGTCCCGATCGGGTTGCTGATCGGGTGGAATCAGACGTTCTCGGACGCGGTCTATCCGGCCCTCGAGATGCTTCGCCCGGTCCCGCCGGTCGCCTGGATCCCGGTCGTCGCGCTCGTGTTCCCGATCGTCTCGGTCGGTGCGGGCGCGCTCGACTACCCGGTCGATACGGGCATCCTCTTCATCACCTTCCTCGGGGCCTTCTTCCCGATCCTGCTCAACGCGATCAGCGGGGTCAAACAGATCGACGAGGAGTTCCCCCGGGCGGCCCGGTCGCTCGGGACGTCGCCGTTCCAGACGTTCCGATACGTGGTCTACCCCGGCGCGTTGCCGTCGATCCACGCCGGAATGGTGAGCGGGATGGGGCTCGCGTGGGTCAACCTCGTCGCCGCGGAGATGATCGCCGGAAGCGGGCTCGGCTATCTCACCTGGTCGTCGTACATCGCCGGCGACTACGCGAGCATCGTCGTTGGCATGCTCTCGATCGGCCTGCTGGGATACTGCTCCTCGCTCATCGTTCGCCGGATCGGTACGCGTCTGCTCCCGTGGAGCAGCACGGAGTGAGCGGCCAGTACCGGCGAGGAGAACGTCGGTGCGGCCGTCGACACCGGGACGATCGAATCGGCCGTCGACGAATATCGGTTGGGGACTGCCGTGGACGTCGGCGATGTGCGGTCCCAAGCGGAAGAGACGGCCGACGACCTAGGTGAAGATTCGGACGCGGACACGACTCAACGACCTCTTCTCGACAGAGTTCACAGGGGAGCACCGAACCGATGTCAGAAGACGAACGGCGGACAGTTCCTACGCTCCGAACCCACCCACCGCGAGGAATCGTTCGTACTCCGGTTCGGTGAGGCCCGTCTGCCCGAGGTCCCTCCCGTGGGCGTCGCTCCCACCGGTGACGAGGAGGTCGTGGCGCTCGACCGTTCGTCGGTCGCGACCGGAATCGTGGGCTGGGTTGGACGGGGAGTAGGGGTAGCGACACTCCACCGCGTCCAGTCGGGCAGCCAACTCGAAGACGTCGTCGAGCGCGCCGTACCGATACGGATGTGCGAGGCTGACGACGTTACACGCCTCCGAGAGCAGTGAAACGCCCCGCTCGAACGAGGGGATCTCGCGCGGGACGTTACAGGGACCGTCGTCGCCGATGAGTTCGTCGAAGGCGTCCTGATAGGTGTGATCGGTCCCGGGGTGTGCATCGACCGCGCGGGCGATGTGTGGACGACCGATGCCCTCCTCGACCTCGACGTCCAGCGTGATGTCCAGCTCGCGCTCGACCAGTTCGATGATGCGTGCGCCACGGGTCTTCCGGTCCATCTGAAGGCGGTCGAGCTCGGTACGGAGTGCGGGTGACCCCGTCACGCCGTACCCGAGCAGGTCGATCCCGTCGGGAAGCGAATCGACCTCGACGCGGAGTTCGATCCCGTGGATGACGTCGATGCCGTCGACCCGCACGAGCGGTGCGTCCAGATCAGGGTGGGTCCTGTCGTGGTCGGTGACGGCGACGGCGGCGAGGCCGGCTTCGGTCGCCGCGGCCGGAACCTCGTCGAGGGCGAGTTCGCCGTCGGAGTTCGTCGTATGGACGTGCAGATCCGCGTAGACCGGCTCTTTCATTTCGGTCACCGACCGTCCATCGGACCTCCAACCCATTAACGGAGCGGATGCTCGGCGCTCGCCCGTATGATCCGCCGACAGCGGCGCGGGAGCGGTGCCTGCAGGCGAAGGCAGCACTCACTTGCTAACTCATCGCAATCGTACGGTCGTTCGTCCATTTCGATCGACAACGACTGGCCCGACGCGGGAACCCCTCAGTCACTGTCGGTGTGACGACCGACGATTCTCATGATGACACACAGAGCACGCCCGACGAAACCGAGTCAGCAGCCCCGACGACGCGTCGATCCGATGACGACACCGAACGGTGATGGGTGGTGAGCAGCGAAGGATCGAGTCGTCTCCGGGAACGGGCCAGACGGAACTACGGGTACATCGAGCGCGAGGTTATCTCGGAGGGGAAACGCTCGGTCCTCTCGAACCATCGGATCGACGACTTCGACAGCGTGTTGCTCATCGCGTCCGCCCCGCGGGGCGGCAGCAGTCTCCTCTTCGACGTTCTCCGGCACCACGAGCGGACGTGTAGCCTCGACGGCGAACACGACCGATGGTTCATGCTCCACGACCTCTGTTACCCCACGTTCGAGTCGGACGTCATCCCGGCGGACTTCGATTCGTTCGACGGGGAGACCCTCGGAAGGGACCTCCTCGCCGAGGTCGGGGCGACCGAACGCGCCGGCGAGCACACACATCGCGTGGACAACACGCTCGTCCGACTCCCGTTGCAGTTCCCCGACCGGGAGCTCCCCTACGAGTGGATACGCGACCGGCTGCTCGACGGCGTACCGCTCGACGAGGTCCTTCGGGAACTCGACATCTCGCCGCTGCAGTACGACGAGTACGCGACGCGGGACGCCCCTCATCCGCTCGGAAACGAGACGATCGAGGACCGGCCGTTCGTCTCCTCGCACGACCACAAGCGGGCCCTCAGGGAGGACGACTTCGAGCGCACGCTCGTCCTGAAGGCGAGCGGCGACGCGTACCGACTCCCGTGGATCCGAAACCAGCTCCTGCCCGAGACCGACGTCACCCTCGTTCACCTCACGCGGAACCCGGCGGCGTCGATCAACGGCCTCTACGACGGGTGGCGACTGAACAGGGGTTTCCAGACGTACGACGTGGGCGACCTCGACCTCGAGGGCTACGACGGCTCGCTGTGGTGCTACGACCTCCCGCCGGGCTGGACCACGGAGGGAGACCTCATCGACGTCTGCCTGCTGCAGTGGCTCCAGGCCCACCGCCACATCCTCGACGCCCGCGACGCGTTCGACGACGTCCTCCGGGTCCGCTTCGAGGACGTGCTCACCGACACCCCGTCCGTCGTTCAGGAGGTCCTCGAGTTCGCCGGGCTCGGCGAGTCGGCGCTGCTCTCCGAGAACGTCGACGACCCCAACGAGGTCATGACGACGAAGGAGCCGAGGCGCGCTCGCTGGCGGGACAGGGAGGACCTCATCCAGGGGACGCTCGACCGGGCCGACGGGACGTACTCCGAGGTCGTCGAACGACTGGGCTACACGGCGGAGTCCGAATGGATATGAGCGAGCGAACGACGACCACGAGGGTCACACCCACGACGGACGAGCCAGCCCGGACGACCCGGGACGCATCGACTGTCGAGCCGGCGCCGACGGAGGCGTACACGCACGAACCCCCCGTCAGTGAGCTTGGGGGAGGAGTGGGAGGAACTCTCCTCCCCACGGGAGGGGGAGATCCGTGATGGGTGACACCCTGTGGCTCTTCGGGCTGCCCTGTTCCGGGAAGACGACGCTCGCCGAGGGGTTGGTCGGTCCGAGCACGGTCCATCTCGACGGGGACTACCTCCGGAACACCCTGAGTTCCGACCTCGGGTTCTCGAAGGCGGACCGGACCGAGAACCTGAGGCGGGCCGCCGGGGTCGCCCAGGCGTTGAACGAGCAGGGGTTCGACGTCGTCGCGTCGTTCATCACCCCCTATCGGTCCCAGCGGGAACTGGTCGCCGAGGTGGTCGAGAACGTCTCGTTCGTGTTCGTCGACACGCCGCTCGAAGTCTGTGAGGAGCGTGACGTGAAGGGGATGTACGAGCGAGCCCGTCGGGGCGAGATAGAGGGCTTCACCGGTATCGACGCGCCGTTCGAGGGGCTGGCGAGCGACGAGGCCGGGCTCGAAGTCCGAACGGCGACGAACTCGAAGGAGCGGATCATCGCGGAGATCAACGAGACGCTGGACCGCAAGCTCGATCCGAGCCACGTCTTCATCGGTCGTTGGCAGCCGCTCCACGACGGCCACCGGACGATCATCGACTCGGCCGCCGACAACGGGAAGGACGTCGTCATCGCGATCCGTGACACCGAACTCAGCGAGAAGAACCCGCTCACCGCACAGGAGCGCCGGGACCTGATCGAGACGGTCTACGAGGACCACCCGAACGTCGAGACCATGATCGTCCCGGACATCGACACCGTCGCCATCGGACGGGACGTCGGCTACTCCGTCGTCGCGGTTCCCGAGGACATCTCCGGGATAAGCGGCACGGAGACCAGGGAGAAGTACGGGAAGAGCGAACTCCTCGAAGGGCGACACTTCAGGGAGCGATCGGTCGATACGCGGCTTCCCGACCATGAATAGGACGGGGCTGCTGTTCGACCAGCCGGAACTGGAGGACGCGATAGCAACGGACGAGTTGCTCGATTGGAAGGAGAAACGGTACCTCGAGTTCAGGGAGACGATGCGGAACTCCCGGTACCCGTGTTACTTCGCGGTGAACGCCGAGCGGGACGACTCCGCCCGATACCTGTTCGCGGAGAACGCCCGTGACCGTGATACGCTTCTCAAGATACGGGAGGGGCTACAGCAGTACCTCCAACGGTATCGCTCCATCGCCGAACGCACGACCCTCGTCATCTTCTTCGGGCCCGCCGCCGAGGAGCGGAGCGAGCGCGACTACCACGAGCAGTTCTGGAGGGTGCTCGAGTTCCTCCACCGGCGGGACCCGGAGCCGTGGCCCGCCGACATCCCGACGGAGCCCGACGACCCCGAGTGGGAGTTCTGTTTCGCGGGGGAACCGATGTTCGTCGTCGGGCGTGCGCCGTTCTATACGGACCGACGGAGTCGGTACACACCGTATGGGCTCGAGATAACGATCCAACCACGCGAAACCCTCGACGACATCCGTGGGGACACGGTGGAGGGCCAGCGGATCCGCTCGGTCATCGAGGGCCGGTTGGACGAGTACGACGACGTCGCTCCCCACCCCTCCATCAGCGATTACGGCGACCCCCACACCCGGGAGTGGAAACAGTACCTGCTCCCGACGTCGAACGAGGAGCGACTGAACGAGTTTCCGTTCGAGATGAACCCATAGCGGTCGCCGAACCCGCTCGGTCGGTCCTCGACTCGCTGAGACCGACGAAGCGAACGGACAGGAGGAACGGCACGGTCCGATCGCCAGTGAGCCCTTTTCGGACGGGGAGGAGGACACGAGACGGATCCGCTGCAGGTCGGACGGGCGCAAGCTCAATCGTTAATAGCGCTACTCGCCTGAATAGCTACCGAGACCATGTCCGTTATCGCACTCCTGAGTACTACCCCAGCCCGAAGCGAGAACACCAGCGAGGAGGTCGCCGGAGCCGTCGAAGCCCTCGGCGACTACGACGTGGACCCCACCCTCACCGCGATGGGAACGATCATCGAAACTGACGACGTCGGCGAGCTGTTCGCCGCCGTCGAGGCTGCCCATCGAGCCGTCGACGCGGACCGGGTGACGACGAAGCTCGAGATCGACCACGAACGGGACCGCGACCGGGGCGCATCCGCACGAGTCTCCGCCGTCGAGGAGATGCTCGGGGACGGGAGCGCCTCCGACGGTCCCGCGGGAACGAACACCACGACGGACGACTCGGAGGAACTGGACAGCGTCGACATGAGTGGTCACGCTCCCGAGGACACCGAGGACGCGCCCGAGGAGGACGCCGGTATGAAGGGCGGGGACTACAAGACTGCGGACTCCGAGGCGGACGACGAACCGATAAGCGAGAAGTACGGGGAGGAGACCGACGGCTCTTCGAGCGATTAGTCGCTCATCCGTGTACTACTCCGCTGCTGAAGCCCCGGACCAGACTCCCCCTTCCCGTGTCTCTGTAGTTCGTCTCCAGCTCCACAGCGGTCGACGGTCCTCCCAGGGGTGAGCCGTTAGACTGGTACTTGGATGTGAGCCCCAGCGCTTGGTGTCCTCGTTCCGTTTCGGTGTGGCCTAGGTCTGGGAGCGACCCGATTCGTCGCCCGAAGCGGGCGTCCGGCCGAACGACGTCACTCGCTCAGATAGTCGATGATCGCATCCGCGCTCGAGATGTTCGTCGCGAAGGGGACGTCGTGAACGTCACAGACGCGGAGGAGGGCGGTGATGTCCGGGTCGTGGGGTTGGGAGGTGAGTGGGTCCCGCAGGAAGATCACCGCATCACACTCGTCGGTGGCGACGGCGGCACCGATCATCATGTCGCCACCGTGTGAGCCCGAGTTCAGCTGCTCGACCTCCAGTTCGGTTTCCTCACTGAGTCGCTCGCCGGTCGAGCCGGTCGCCATACAATCGAACTGTTCGAGGAGCTCGACGTGTTCGTCGACGAATTCGACCATAGCTTGTTTCTTCTCGTCGTGTGCCAAGAACGCTAACTGCATCACGTAGAGACTGTCGAGCCGGCGTCTTGAGACTATGTTCACCCGTTTGATACGTGGGTGGTTGTGGTACGAGCGTGATTTCGGCATGGAACGCCACGATAGTGTGATATCAGCCGATCGAGTGCAACCCGAACGTAGTTCGACGGGACTACCCGGACCGTATCACTTCATCGAGGACATCTCGTCCATGTGTTCCGCTTCCACGTGAGCAGTGAGTTGCTGTTCACTGTCGAATCCCTTGCCACACTCCTCGCACGTCTGTTCGCTTTCACTCATCGCCACCGGGTTCGGGTTCGACGGTCATCACTGACTGGCTTGCTGGTATAGCTCCAGCGTGCTCGTGGGAGGGAAAGCTACATTCACGGATTCGTATCGTCGTGTGTAATTTATCGTCGATGGCGTGAATAGCACGGGTCGTACGGCGGATATCATATCTATTCACTCGAAGCAACGAGGAGCGAGGTGACCGAACGACACGAGCGGCCCCGACGACGGAGGGCTGTTACGGTACCCAGCCGCCGGACTCGTCCGATCCGTCCGAGTCGGTTCGGCGCGCCGGTCGGTAGGAGAGCCCCGCTTCCTTCATCAGACGTCGACAGCTCGGTCGCGAGTACTCGACGCCGAAGGTGTCGCGGAGGTAGCGCTGTACCAGCGATGGGTTCCACGCCGAAGCGTCGACACCCGCCTCCGAGGGGGGCTGCTGGAGGGTCTCCTCGAAGGTCTCACGCTGGTCGGCGGTGAGCTTCCGTGGGCGACCCGAGCGGTCGGCGTCGACGACCGCGTCGGCGAGCGGCCGTGATTCGAGCCGCATGAGCCAGCTGTAGATGGTTCGGCGCTGGATCCCGTACCAGTCGGCGAGGTCGGTCTGGCTGACGCCGTTCTTGTAGGCGATCGCCGCGAGAAGGCGCTGTGTGGGTTTCGCCCCGTCGACCTCGTCGAGGGCCGCCTGCAGTTCCTCGACGGAGATCTCGTCGAGATGGTCCATACCGTGAGTGGGTCGGGTGAGCGGATAGTTCTAGCGGTCCTCGTAGGGATGGTGTGAACCGTCGCGGTATCGGTCGGGAGCAAGCGGTTTATCCGCCCGACCGCGAACCACGAACATGGTCGAGAACGTCATCTGGCCGGCGTATCTGGACGCCGGATGCAGTCGAACCGAGGGTCGACGGGTGCCCCGACGCGTCGCGGTGCCCGAGCCGACCGTCGACGAGATCGCTCGTGCGGCCGGGCAGGTCGGTTACGACACCGTGATCGAACGCGAGAAGACCTATCCACGCGAGCACGCCGCACGCGGCCGTGTGCTGGTGAAGGACGCCGACGACGACGGGAAGTCGGACCTCCTCCAAGCCGTCGCGGCCTACGTCGCCGCGCTCCGGGAATGAAACGCGCGGGCGAGGTGGTCGGTACCGCCCAGGGACTCGCCATCGTCCGATGTGACGACGAGGGCTACCCGACCATCGGCACCCAGCTCGTCGACCAGAGCCTCTCGACGGTCGGTCGGGTCGTCGACGTGTTCGGCCCGACCGACCGCCCGTTTCTGGCGCTGAAGTCGACGAACTCGCCGGCGGGGCTGCTCGGCGAGCGTCTCTACAGCGAGTAACCTACCACCGCCACCGGTCCGACTCCTCGACGTCGAAGAGGCTGGGTCCGTCCACCGTATTGCCCTCGTCGAGGTAGCTCGACCGCCCCGCGAGGACGACGTTCGTGACCGCGCCGAACAGGAGCACGAGACAGCTGTAGTAGAGCCAGATGAGCACGAGGAGGACGCCCCCTACGATGCCGTAGGCCGTGTACTGACCCGCGTAGCTCACGTAGATCTGGAAGGCGAACTGGGTCAGCGCCCACCCGATCGCCGACAGCACCGTGCCGGGCAGGACCTCGGTGGCCGAGACGTCGACGTCCGGGACGAAGTAGTAGACCGGGAAGAAGACGAACGTGAGCCCGACGACGAGGTAGAGCGGGCTGAGGCGACCGAGAAGCGGGATCGGGAGGTCGGGGACGAACGCGAGCACGCCGCCGGTGAGCACGACGGCCACGACCCCGAGCGCGACGCCCGCGAGCACGACGAGGGCGTCCCGGAGCTGTTTGGGGAGGGACTTGACGTCGCGCACGCCGTAGACCGCGTCGAACGCGATGTCGAGCCCCCGGAAGAGCTTGAGCGCGCTCCAGAGCAGGGTCGCGATACCCAGCACGGACGCGCCGGTCTGGCCGGACGAGTCGGTGAGGGCGTCCGCGAGCAGTTCGCGCGCGCTCCCGGTGAGCGTCGAGTTGAACAGCGCGGTGATCTGGTCGGCGAACGCCTCGCCCCCGACCACCGACGCCGCGATGAAGCTGAGCAGGAACAGCGGGATCAGCGAGAGGAAGGCGTAGAACGCGAGGCTCCCCGCCATGAAGGTGAGGTGGTTCTGGGTGACCTCGGCGACCATCGCGCGGGCGAGGACCACCGGGCGGGAGGAACGAAAGCTCATGGGCGTTCGTCCGTCCAGAAACGTGCGGAATCAACCTAATGGTTCGGTTTTCGATGTGGTTTTGTGACCCCCCGTCCGGGGCGGTCGATCCCGATTCGAATTTCGCGGGTGACCGGCAGGTCGCTCACACGAGTCGACGAACGAAACCCCGAAGACGGCGGCGGGGGTGGTGGGGGTATGGACCAGCGCAAGCGGCTGTACGCGGCGGGCGCGATGGCGGTCGCGGTCTTCGTGCTGATCCAGCTCGGGGCGGTGGCGCTGGTCGGCCCGTTCGAGCGCGCGGGCTACCAGGCCGTCGAGAACCCGACGGACCCCGCGAACAGCGCGGTCTACATCGGCGCGATCCTCGTCGCCACCGCCGCGATGCTCGCGGTGATCAAACTCGGTATCCAGTGGCTCCTCCGGGGGTTCGTGGTGTTCTCCAGCGGACTGGTCTCGCTCTACGTCTTCTCGGTGCTCGCGCCGCCCGTCTCGGCGAGCCTCGCGGGGGTGACCTTCAACCCGCTCGCGGTGGGCGGGGCGGTCGTGCTCGCGATCGCGCTGCTCGCCTATCCCGAGTGGTACGTCATCGACGCCGCCGGGGTGGTGATGGGCGCGGGTGCGGCGGGCATCTTCGGCATCAGTTTCGGGCTCCTGCCCGCGATACTCCTCCTGGTCGCCCTCGCGGTCTACGACGCCATCTCGGTCTACGGGACCGAGCACATGCTGACGCTCGCCGACGGCGTGATGGACCTCAAACTACCGGTCGTGCTCGTGATCCCGCTCACGCTCTCGTACTCGTTCCTCGACGATTCGCCGACGGCGAACGCGGACGAGAGCGTCGAAGCCGACGGCGGGGAGGGTGAGGGGAGCGAGACGAACCCACCGCCGGCAGCCGGCGACCGCGACGTGTTCTTCGTGGGGCTCGGCGACGCGGTGATGCCGGGCGTGCTGGTGGCGAGCGCCGCGTTCTTCGCGCCCGCTCGCCCCCTGATCCCGGGCTTCGCGCTCTCGCTACCTGCGCTCACCGCGATGGTCGGCACGGTCTGTGGCCTCGTGGTCCTGCTCCGATTGGTGATGAAGGGCCGTGCCCACGCCGGTCTGCCGCTGCTCAACGGCGGCGCGATCGCCGGCTACCTCGTGGGAGCGATCGCCTCGGGGATCCCGGTCGTGACCGCGCTCGGGCTCGGGCCGTATCTCTGAACCCGGCAAGTCCCGACCGCAACCCTATGGAACTCGAAACCCTCGTAGACCCATGAACAGCGCCGAGACGAACGATGGGACGCCGAGCGACGAGCACACCCGGCCGAGCCTCTCGCTCGCGACGGTCGCGACCGGGCTCGAAGCCGGGCTGTTCGCCACGGTCGTGATGACCGTCTTCCGCGAACCCACTGCACGCGCCCTGCCGCCCACCGCGGAACTTCTCACTAAGTGGTTCGGCGGCGACGCCGACGACTACCACCTGCGCTCGCTGGGGCTCCACCTGGTCTACGGGGCCATCGCCGGCGGGCTGTTCGCGCCGATACTCGCGGCGCTGGACGCCGAGCGGACGCACCCGGAAGCCGTCGGGCTCGTCGTCGGCGGCGTCTACGGCCTCGCCCTCTCGGTCTTCGGCGAGGCGGTCCTCCTCCATCGCTATCTCGACATGGACCTCGCGACCGACGAGTCGGCGGTGTTCCACGCCGGCCACCTCATCTACGGGCTGGCGCTCGGCGCGTGGCTCGGGTCGCGGGCCTGAACCGAACGAGGTTTTTCGGCTCGCCGAAAGATCGGAACGGCTATGGTTCGTTAGGCGAGCCTAAATCACATGGCACGCGACGCTGCCGACGGCTCGACGCGTCGCCGGTTCCTCAAGACCGGCGTCGGTGTCGGCCTCGCCGGGCTGTTCGCCGGTTGTTCGAGTGGAAACGACGCGGGGAGCAACGACACGAGCGGAGCGGGCGATGGGGCCGACGCGACGAGCGCGACGGCCGGGGGGTCGACCGCCGGGAAGTCGACGGACGGGGCCACGAGCCAGGGCGGAGCCACGAAGGGCGGCGGGACGACGACCGGCGGTTCGTACTCGGTCTCGATGGCACCGGTCGGGAGCGTCACGTTCGATTCCGTCCCGCGGAAGTGGGTCCCCTTCACCGGCGACTACGCCGACATGGGCGTCGCGCTCGGTCGGTCGGACGGGCTCTCGGCGATCGGCGTCGCCGCCCGGTACGGCTCGTTCTACTACGACGACCTCCCGGGGGTCTCGGTCGATACGAGCAGCCTCACCGAACTCTACCAGGGCGACAGCGTCGGCAAGGAGGTCTTCTACGAGATCGACGCCGACGTCCACGTCGTCGACCCAAACTTCATGGTCAACAGGCTGGGCTGGAGCCAGGGCGACGTCACGGAGATAACGAACCAGGTCGCACCTTTCTTCGGCAACACCACCTTCACCCGGGTCTACGACTGGCACGACTACCGCTACTACACGATGGAGGAGCTGCTGGGGAAGCTCGGCGCGGTGTTCGACCAGCGGGCACGCGCCGAGGCGTTCACCCAGCTTCTCGACGAGGTGCATTCCACAGTTAAGGGGACCCTCCCGAACGAGACGCCCTCGGTCGCGCTGCTCTATCCCGCCGACGTCCCGCCCGAGTCGTTCTACCCCTACCTCGTTGGCGAGGGGACGACCTCGAAGCAGTGGCGGACCCTCGAGGTCGAGGACGCGCTGGCGGCGAACGACGTGGCCGACGCCCAAGCGGGCGGGAGCGCGATCGACTTCGAGACGCTGCTCGAGATCGACCCCGACGTGCTCGCGGTGCGCCTCCAGGGCGAGATCACCGACCAGTACTTCCGGAAGAACGTCGTCCGGCCCCTCGAGAACCACGAGGTGGCCTCACAGCTCAGCGCGGTGCAAAACGACCGGGTGGTCTACGCCGGCCTGACCTACCAGGGCCCGATCATCTACCTCTTCCAGCTCGAACGCGCGGCCCAAGGGGTCTACCCCGACGCGTTCGGCGGCAGCCAGCTCTTCGACCGCCAGCGCGTCGCGGACATCGTGAACGGGGACGGATGACCGACCGCGACGTCGTGGTCGGTCCCGAGCGGGTCCTCGACGCGCTCGACGACGAGGCGATCCGCGAGTATCTGGACGGGAACTGAGGGCTACTCGCCGGTGAGGGCCTGGCTGCCCGGCGCGAACGCGAGTTCGGTGCCGAGACCCTCCTCACGCGCCTTCTCGTAGACCAGATAGCCCGCCGCGACGGTCTCGATGCCGGTGCCACCCGAATCGAAGACCGTTATCTCGTCGTCGGACTCGCGGCCGGGGGCCTCGCCCGCGACGACCGCGCCGAGTTCGGCGTGGACGTCGTCCTCGCTCACGACGCCTTCCTCGACGGCGTTGATGAACGACCCGGCGTCGTTCATGACCCGCTCGCGGAGGTCGGGGACGTACTTCGCGCGCTCGACGGTGGTCGCGTCGAGTTCGTGTTTCTCGGGGTGGTACTGGCCCATCGCGGTGACGTGCGCGCCGTCCTCGAGGAGTTCGCCGTCGAAGACCGGTTCGGATGCACTCGTCGCGGTGATCACCACGTCCGCACCCTCGACCGCGGCGTCGCTCGACGCGACGGCGGCCACCGCGGCGTCGAGGTGTTCGTTCATCTCGGCGGCGAACGTCTCCCTGTTCTCCGTGGTCGGGGAGTAGACGTTCACCGTCTCGAAGTTCCGGACGGTGGCACAGGCCCGGAGCTGGCCGCGAGCCTGGGCACCGCTTCCGATGACCGCGAGCGTCGTCGCGTCCGTTCGCGCGAGCGCGTCGACGCCGACCGCGCCCGCCGCGCCGGTCTTGAACGGGTTGATGCTCGCGCCGTCGAGCAGGGCGATCAGGGCCCCGGAGTCGGCGTCGAAGACCGGCTGGACGAACCGCGCGTCGCGGTCGCCGAAGCCCGCGGCGTACATGTAGCCGCCCATCGCACCCGTCTCGGGCAGGATGGCGGTGTAGCCCGTGAGCATCCCCGGCGGGTCCTCGTTCGTGAGCTTCGTTCGCGGCGCGGCCGGCGCGCCCTCGCCGCGCTGGCGGTAGCCCTCGCGAACGGCCCGGACGTACTCCTCGGGCGTCGCGAGCCCCGCGCACTCCTCGCTGGTCAGAAACAGCGTTCCGTCGTCGGTCATATGGGTACGAGGGCGAGCGTGGCTTTATGGATGGTGGCTCCGGTCGCCAGCCGACGACGGCCGGGGTGCTCACGGGCGAGACGGTGGGGCGAGCGCGGTCGACCGGTCACGCCGGCGATTCCGAACCGAGGAACGCACGGCGTGTGCGGCGCGTCCGCGAACGCCCCGTCGGGCCGAGGAGGTGCCGTTCGTCGGGGAGGGTGAGGCCCTCCCGGCACTCCGGGAAGGTCGTCCGGATTCGGGGACCGATCGTTCGAGCCGGGAAGAACGGGTCGTCGGCCGCGATGGTGTCGCGGACGACTGGCGGGAGCGACGCGGGCAGTTCGGTCGCCAGCGATCCGAGCGCGCGGTCGAGCAGCCAGCACCGCGGCAGGAAGCGGTAGGCGAGCGACGGGACCCCAACCCGCGCCAGTCCGGCTGGCGGTTCGACGCCGAAGCCCGCCGGAACGACCAGCGAGACCGACTCGAACCGGTCGGGGGCTTCGAGGAGCACCCCCGCACCGTGGGAGATGCCGACCGCCGGAACCGCCTCGACCCCGAGCGCATCGAGGAGTGCCACGAGCCACCGGCCGTAGTCCGCCGCTCGGGCCGTCGTCTTTCTCGGCTGTCCGGGCGTGTCGGGTGCGAGAAGCCGGTACTCGTTCGCGAGTGCCTCGACCCACGCGAGCGTGACCGGGGTCGTGACGTTCCCACCCTGGGGGACGAGCAGCGGTTTCGCGTCGGGGTCACCGGCGAGTAGCAGGTGAGTTTCGCCCACGGCGGTCTCGACGTGGTGCTCCTCAACTGGGCCGTCGAGGAGCGCCGCGACGGCCCGGTCGTAGAGCACGTCGACGGTTCAGTGGTGGCGCTCATGTGATGCGCTCCAGCGTGAAGTGACTTGAAACGGACCGCGGAAGGAATGGGGGTCGGAGAGGTCTACAACGGAAGCCGACGAAAGGGAAGAGCGCTATTCGGCGGAGTTGAGCTGGCCGCCGTTGGGCTGCGGGGAGGACTGGGAGTCGGACGCGCCCGGCGAACGGACGAACAGACCGTGACCGATGAGCGCGACCGCGACGGCCGCCGCGAGCGGAACCGCGAGGGTTATCGAGACGCCGAGGGCGACGAGAAGTGTGGTGATGCCACCGAGCGCGAGCGGAATGAGTCCGAGGATGTAGTCGTAGTACTGAGCCATTGTACTCAAGGATACTGGAGTGCGTCACATAAGTGTTTCTCATAGGTGGTCGATGAGCGAGAAGTACGAATCGCTGAGATTACACGGTGGTTCTTCGTAAGTTATAGGTTGGAAACCCCGACGTGAATCGTCGGAAATCGAACGGCGAAAACGAGGGAAGGCGTCTCAGAAGCGACCGGCGAGCGCGGCGACGGCGACGCGCCACGGGACCAGGAGGACGAGTCCGACGCCGAGCGAGACGAGGACGAACGCGAGCGCGAAGTCCCCGTGGAAGAGGGCGGTCGCGCGGAGCGCCTGACCGACGAGCGCCGCGCCGACCCATGCGAGGGCCGTGCGGACGGCGGCCGAGCGGGGGACACGATACACCGTGGAGGTGTAGACGCCCGCGAGCACCGACGCGACGACCCAGCCGATGACGAACGGGAGCGCGGTGCCCACGATCCGGCCGGGCTGGGCGGTGAGGCTGTAGCCGTGCTGGAGTTCTCCCGCGACGACGAACAGGCCGATCAGGACGAGGTCGCCGACCGCGAGCCCGAGGGTCGTCCCCGAGACGTCGATACGACCGCCGAGGGAACCGACGGCGTTGCTCATGGGTCGGGCGAGGAGCGCGAGGGGCATGTAAGACTCGTTTTCGCGCTCAGCGCTTGACGCCGGCGACGGTGAAGCCGAAGCCGCGAACCGGGATCGCGGCGTCGAGTCCGACGCGCTCGACCGCGAACGCGAGCTCGTCGGGGGTGAAGAACTCGGAGTCGAAGCCCACGAGGCGTTCGCCCGTCGCGAGCAGGAGCCCGGGGAGGGTCGAGCGGTCGAACTCGCGACAGACGAGCACCCCACCCGGTCGGAGGACGCGTTCGGCCTCCGCGAGCGCGCCCGTCCGGTCGGCGACGTGATGGAGCGCGTCCACGATCAGGACCGCGTCGACGCTGGCGTCGGCGACGGGGAGTCGTGCCGCATCCCCGAGAACACAGCCCAGCCCCCGTCGGCGTGCCTCGGCGAGCATCCCGGGAGCGGCATCGACCACGACCCGCTCCGGGATGCCGAGCGCGCGCACCGCCCGGCCCGTTCCGCCGCCGACGTCGAGCACGCGGTGGAGCTCGCGGTCGGCGAGCACGAGCCCCGCCTGTATCGGGCCGACGTCGCTTGCGGGCATGAGTCGCTCGTAGTAGCGCGCGAACCGATCGAATCGCGCGACGTCGCCCGGCGGCTGCATGACTCTCACTCGCACCGGCCGCCGCTTAAGTCGTGCGGCGAAGGAGGGATGGCGCTCGCGCCGAAGGATGGGTATGGAGTACGCGGTCCGTGGCTGGCCCGAGGACGGGCCGACGCTCGACCTCGACTACCGGGAGTTCGCGTACGCCGGGAAGTTCGTGATGTCCTCGACTGGGAAGGCGGTCGTGCGCGAGGGGGACGGGATCGTTGGAGCGGTCGCGTTCAACGAGGACCGCACCGACTCGACCACCCTCTGGCTCCGGTACATCACCGTGCGAGCCGACCGTCGTGGCGAGGGACTGGGCGCGCGCCTCGCGGCGTTCGCCGCCGAGCGGGCGCTCGCGCGCGGCTACGACCGCCTCCGGATCGCGGTCAACAACCCGTTCGCCTACGAGGCGCTCCACAAGGCCGGTTTCGGCTACACCGGTCGGGAGACCGGCCTCGCCGAACTCGTGCTCGAACGGCCGGGCGAGCGCTCGCGCGCGGCCTACCAGTCGGGGCTCGACGTCTACCGCGCCCGCGACCTCTCCGACGACGAGGCCGCGTTTCTGGCGTCACGAGCCGACCGCGGCCCGCCGGCGGTGCTCGACCCACCCACGTAGGAACGCGACTCGTCGTCGGCGGGGAGTGCAACAGGGTTAACACCCGGTGGCGAGGTCGGGGTAACGATGGTCGAAAACGAGACGGCAATCGTCACGGGATCGAGCAGGGGTATCGGGAAACAGGTCGCGAAGACGCTCGCGGCGGACGGCGCGAACGTCGTGGTCTGCTCGCGGTCGGTCGAGGACTCGGAAGCGGTCGCCGAGGGGATCGAGGCGGACGGCGGGTCGGCGCTCGCGGTCGAGGTCGACGTGAGCGAGAAGGAATCGGTCGAGCGGCTGGTCGAGCGGACCGTCGAGGCGTTCGGCCGGGTCGACACCCTCGTGAACAACGCGGGGATCAACATTCGCGGGCCCGCCGAGGAGATGGCCCCCGAAGACTGGCAAAAGGTCATGGACGTGAACCTTACTGGCCCCTTCTACTGTGCCCAGGCTGTCGGCAAGCGACTGATCGAACAGGGCGACGGCGGCGACATCGTGAACATTTCGAGCATGATGGGCGAGATGGGCCAGCAGGACCGGACGCCGTACAACACCTCGAAGGGCGGCATCAACAACCTCACGCGGTGTCTCGCCGTCGAGTGGGCCGAACACGACATCTACGTCAACGCGCTCGCGCCGGGCTACATCATGACCGACATGGCCGCCGAGGCCCAAGAGGAAGCGGACTTCACCGAACAGGACGTTCGGGATCGGACGCCGCTGGACCGGTTCGGCACCCCAGAAGAGATCGCGAACTGTGTTTCGTTCCTCGCCTCGCACGACCACTACATGACTGGGGAAGTGCTCCACGCCGACGGCGGCTGGACCGCGTTCGGCTGGGGCGCGAAGGACAGGTAGGGATCGGTTCCGGACGCGGGCGACAGTTTCATTCGCGAACGCACCGAGTTCGGACCAATGGACAAGTCGGGGTTCGTGAAGCTCTCGTTCGTCGCGTTCGGGCTGATCCTCGTGAGCTTCGTGATCCTCGGGTTCTCGCGGCTGGTGCTCCCCTACCGCACCGCGCGCGTGCTCGCCGCGCCGACGACGCTGCTCGCCTTCGGGTTGATCTGCTACCTGCTCGTGCGGGCGACCCTCTCGAAGCTCGGGGTCGCTGCGATCCGGGAGTGAGACACCGCAAACAGTTTTGATGCCCGCGGCAAGGGGAGGTATGGACGTGAGAGCCGTCGCCGACCTCTCGCCCGACGAGCGCCGCGCGGTGTTCGAGCGCGACGCGGGGATCGACGACATCGAGGGCGACGTGGCCGAGATCGTCGAGCGGGTTCGCACGGAGGGTGACGTCGCGCTCCGGGAGTTCGCCGAGGAGTTCGACGACACGACCGTGGGCTCGCTCGACGTGACCGACGCGACCGATCGCGCGTACGACGAGATCGATGAGGGTCTGCGAGACGCCATCGAGGATGCTGCCGGAAATATTCGCGAGTTCCACGAGCGCCAGGTCCCCGACGACTGGCGCGAGGACTTCGATGGCCGAGAACTCGGGCGGCGATATCGGCCGATAGACCGGGTGGGCGCGTACGTTCCGGGCGGGGCGGCGGCCTACCCCTCCAGTGCGCTGATGACGGTGATTCCAGCAAAAGTCGCGGGCGTCGAGACGGTCGCGGTGGCGACGCCGCCCGCCGACGAGCTCAACCCCGCGACGCTCGCGGCGCTCCACGTCGCCGGCGCGGACGAGGTCTACCAAGTGGGTGGCGCGCAGGCGGTGGCGGCGCTGGCGTACGGGACGGAATCGGTCTCACGGGTCCAGAAGGTCGTCGGGCCGGGGAATCGCTGGGTGACGGCGGCGAAGGCCGCGGTGCGAAACGACTGCGCGATCGACTTCCTCGCGGGGCCGAGCGAGGTCTGCGTGCTGGCCGACGAGACGGCGGACCCGGAGTTCGTGGCGGCGGACCTGATCGCCCAGGCCGAACACGACGCGAACGCGTCCGCCGTGGCGGTGACGGCCGACGAGGAGCTCGCGAAGCGGGTCGCGAGGGCGGTCGAATCCGGAATCGAGGGCGAGCGCGCGGAGACGATCCGCGAGGCGCTCGAAAGCGACGCCAGTGGGGTGTTCCTCGCGCGCTCGATGCCGGAGGCGGTGCTGTTCTGTGAGGAGTACGCTGCCGAGCACCTCTCGATCCAGGCCGACGACGACGAGGCGCTGCTCGACCGGATCGATAGTGCGGGAAGCGCGTTTTTGGGTCCGTACTCGCCCGTGGCGGCCGGCGATTACGCCGCCGGACCGAACCACGTGCTGCCCACCGGCGGTGGCGCACGAATCACGGGCGGGCTGTCCGTCGAGACGTTCCTGCGCTCGACGACGGTGCAGCGGCTCTCGGCCGATTCCCTCGACGACATCGGTGACACCGTCGAGACGCTCGCGCGGGCCGAGGGGCTGGACGCCCACGCCGAAAGCGTCGCCGTCAGGCTCCGCGAGCGCGAACCGGGGGAAGACGACGAGCGACTTCGGGAGTGAGGTGTGGTGCGGAACGGTTGGCGCGCACTCGCGGTCGTGCGTGAGCGACAGCGAACGCCGACCGCGAACACTGTGCGAGGGATGAGTGGAGTGAGCGCAGCGAACGGAGCGAATCGGCTGGGGAGGCGTGTGGCGGTTGGGGGGCAGTGGCGGGTCAGTAGTGATTGTACCGCGAACGAGCGCGAAGCGCGAGTGAGCGGCTTTTTTAGTCCAGGTTTTTGCGAGGAGCGGTGCGTGAGCGAGGCGAAGCCGAGCGAGCGCACCCGACGAGGAAAAAAGTGGGGCGTCATGGTTAACTTTCTTCGGCGGATATGAGTGGTATGAGCACGGCTGGAACCGCCGACACCGCGACCGAAATCGACGTCTCGGCGTTGGCCGCCGAACAGGCACTCGACCTCCTCGAAGGCGAGGGCATGGACACCGACGTCGCCGGGCTTCGGTTGTTCGTCCAGCAAGGCGGCTGTGCCGGTCTCTCCTACGGGATGCGCTTCGACGGCGAGCCCGAGGAGGACGACCAGATCTACGAACACCACGACCTCCGGATCTTCGTCGACCCCGCGAGCATGAACTACATCGGCGGCAGCGTCCTCGACTTCGAGGGCGGCCTCCAGGGCGCGGGCTTCCACGTCGAGAACCCCAACGTGGTGAGCGAGTGCGGCTGCGGCGAGTCGTTCCGAACCTAAACGCCCCCACCTTTTGCTGCGCTTCGCTCGCTAGCGCTCGCTTCGCTGGCAAAATGTGGATCAAAAGCCTCCTCCTTCCCTCCGGTCAGTCGTCGGCCCGCTCGCTCGCTTCACTCGCTCGCGGTGCAATCACTATCCGCACAGCACCGCATCCGCACCGCCGAAGCCCTCGCGCTCCCTCCGGTCGCGGTGCTCGCTTCGCTCGCACTCTCGCCTCGCCCTTCATCCGCCAGGACCGCTCCCACAACCGCAGGCGCTCGCGGGGCGGGCCCCGCTTGAGCACCTCACTCGCTAATGTCCGGGAATAGCTCGTCGAGGTCGGGATCCGATTCGACGAGTCGGTAGCCGTCGTCCGTCGATTCGACCACATCGTGGGCCGAGAGGTGGTCGAGGTGCGCGTAGGCCTCGCCCGGCCCGTGGAGGATGTGGATGTGCGAGAGCTCGCCGAACAAGTGGCTGCTCACCGTCCACGCGTCCGCCGGGCCGTCCTCCCGGAGCACGTCGAGCACGTTCTCGGTGCGCTCGCGGTGGTGCGCGGCGATGTCGCGGGCGCGGCCTGCGGGATCCTCGATGACGTCGCGGTGACCGGGCCACGCCCGAACGAACTCCCCGTCGATGATCCGCACCAAGGTGTCGAGGTACTTCGCCAGCGGGCGCTCGACACGAACGTCCGCCCCACCCACGTTCGGGGTGTAGTGGGGCAAGAGCGCGTCGCCCGAGAGGAGTTCCCGACCGTCCGCGCCCTCGAAGACGAACCCCGAGAGCCCCGCGGCGTGGCCCGGAAGGTGGAGCGCTTCGAGGTCGCCCTCGGGGGTCGAAAAGCGCTCGCCGCCCTCGAAGGACTCGACCCTCGCCCGCCCCGAGAGCCCGTCGTAGCCGTCGAGGAAACCGAGAAGCTCCTCGCGCGGCTCCTCCGGCACTCCCCACTCGTCGAGAAGCGCGCGCTGGCGACCCTCCATCGCCTCCCACGCGTCGGTATCGCCCGCGACCAGCGGCGCGTCGGCGGTGTGGACCCGAACGACCGCGTCGCTTTCGTCCTGGATCTCGCTCGCGAACCCCGCGTGGTCCTCGTGCCAGTGGGTCAGGAGGATCTGGTCGATGTCGGCGAGCTCGACCCCCAGGTCGGCGAGACCGGTCGAAAGCGCCTCGCGGGTTTCGGACGCGGCGGTCCCGGTGTCGACGAGGGTGGTGGTATCGGCGTCCGCGCCGAAGACGTAGACGTCGTTCAGCCCCTCGAAGACCGCGTTGCCGAGCTGGATCCGGTTCATCGGCCCGAGCGCACCTCACACCCCGTCCATTCGACCGCGTGCCGCCGGATAGCCGTCTGCATATCGGAACGACCGGCCGCCGGCTACATACCACCCCCGATCGGCCGAACCGGGGTTGGTGGGTCGTCGCGAGGGTGCTGTGAGCCGTCTCCAGTGGGATTTATTCGCATCGAGGGACGAGCGGAGGCATGACGCGTTCATCGGGCCACGAACCGACCGACGGACCACCCGGTCCGGACGCGAAGCGACGGGTCATCGTGAACCCGAACAGCGGGGCGGGCGACCACCTGCCGACGGTCCACCGGCTCGCCGACCACTGGGGCTACTCGGTCGCCGAGACGGCGGCGGCGGGCGACGCGATCGACCTCGCGCGCGAGGCCGCCGCCGACGGCGTGGACGTGCTCGCGGCCTGTGGCGGCGACGGCACGGTCCACGAAGTCCTCTGCGGGCTCGTCGACGCCGACGCGCTCGGTGGGGTTCGGTTCGGAGTGGTTCCCGTGGGGACGGCGAACATCTTCGCGGACGACATCGGGGTTCGCGGGATCGAACACGGCTTCGAACTCCTCGAGGACGGCGAGGTTCGCCGGATAGACCTCGGGCTCGCCGACGGCGTGCCGTTCGTGAAATCGTGTATCGCGGGACTCACTGCCGACACCAGCGCGGCCACGACGTCGGACCTGAAGGCCCGGTTCGGACCGCTCGCGTTCGTCATCACCGGCGTCCAACAGGCCCGCGAGTTCGACGCGCTCGACATCGAGGTCGACGCCGTCACCGAGGGGGAAACACGGACTTGGTCGGGCGAGGCGCTCTGCGTACTCGTCGGGAACGCCCGGCGGTTCGCAAAGCAGTTCGGCCAGGCGAACGTCGAGGACGGGCTGTTCGACGTCACCCTCATCGAGCGAATGCCCGCGGGCGAGGCGGTCGCCGAAGCCATCGTTCAGCAGCTCCTCCGCCGGGACACCGAGCACGTCACACAGCTCCGGGCCGAACGCCTCGCGATCGAGAGCCGATCGAGCGCGATCGACTTCAGCCTCGACGGCGAGATCTACACCCGGAACCGTCTCGACCTCCGGGTTCGGTCGGAGGCGCTCTCGGTCTGTGTCGGCACCGACTACGAACCCGACCCGACGATGCAGGCCGAGAAAGACTCGTTCGGTCGATACCTATAAACTGTTGACCTGTGTGGGTCGATTCGAGACCCTCGCATGACCTGTTTGGCTGCTCGACCGTTCATTCCTCTCGTCGCGATAGTCGCGACCGTTTAGCGACCGCCGCATAGCAGCAGCGCCCGGGTCGCCCCGTTTCGCTACGGGTTCCGTAGTCGCAGTTTCTCGACGATGAACACCAACGCAAATGCAGACAGTCGCCGGGTCTTCGGTCGGCAGCAGCCGGAGGCCCACTCGAACGCGAATCGATTCGCGCTCCGGATCGGCATCGGTCGGTAGACAGCTAGCGGTCGTCGCTCTCGACGCTCGGCGGAACCGTCTCGGTTCCCCGGGTCGTGGGGTCCCGTTCGAGCTCGCCGACGAGCGGACGCCACACCTTTCGTCCAGGGTGTGGATATGAGCCAGCGACGGGAGGGAACGGAGACCTCGGACGCGGATACGGCCTCCCTCCGGGACAACGTGGATTTCCTCCGTCTGCTGTTCGGGCGGTTCGTCACGAACGCCGGCGATAGTCTCTATACGATCGCCGGGACGTGGCTGGTCTACGACCTCACGGGGTCGAGTTTCTACACCGGTCTGGCGAGCGCGCTGCTCCTCCTGCCGCCGGCACTGCAGTTCGTCTCCGGGCCACTCGTCGACCGGTGGCCGCTCGTCCGGACCCTCGTGTGGACGCAACTCGTCCAGGCCGGCCTCATCCTGTCGATACCCCTCGCAGCATACTTCGACCGCCTCTCCGTCGGGTTGGTCCTGGTAGTGATCCCGGCCCTCTCGCTCCTGAACCAGTTCGTCTACCCCGCTCAGAACGCGGCACTCCCCCGGATCGTCGCGGAGAGTCAGCTCACGCGCGCCAATTCGGCGTTCTCGTTCGCCAATCAGGGGACGAACATGGTCTTCGACGCGCTCGGCGGCGTCCTCATCGCCGCGGTCGGCACCGTCTCGCTGTTCGTGCTCGATTCGGTCACGTTCGTGGTCGCAACCCTCTCGTTCGTCGGTGTTCGGGTTCCGGAACGCACCGAGACGAGCGACCGAGCGACTGCGATCGACGTTTCCGGCTATCCCTCCGACCTCCGCGATGGCGTTCGGTGGCTTCGGGGAACGGTCTTCGCCGAGATGATGCTCACCACGGCGGTCACCAACTTCGGGACCGGTGTGATGCTCGCCGTACTGCCGGGGTTCGCCGCGGTTCGTGGCGGCTCGATACTCTACGGAGCACTGCTCGGCGCGATCGGCGCGGGTGGCCTCCTCGGGGCGCTGGTCGCGTCTCGATTGGCCCATATCGGATATGGCACTCTCCGGATCGTCGGGCTCGGGGTCGGATTCGTCCTCTGGGTCGCCGCGGTCTACTCCCCGTGGCCAGCGCTCTCGGTCGTCCTGTTCGCGATAACCGGGATCCCGATCGGTGTCACGAACGTGATGGGTCAGACGCTCATCCAGACGGTCGCTCCGGAGGAGCTCCTCGGCAGGGTCACGTCCGTCGACGCGAGCGTCTCCACGCTCACGGTCCCTGTCGGTTCGTTCCTCGGCGGAATCGTGGGCAGTCGGGTCGGTGTCGTCACGACGATGGCTGTAGCTGCATTCGGATTCGCGTTCGTGAGTCTCTACTTCGCGATCCGTCCCCGTCTACGCTCCCTCCCGGCGATGGACGATATCGACCGAGGGGAATTCGGAACTCGTGAGAGACCGTCGTCGGCGTCGCGGGATCCCGACTGAGGTCGGTAGGCGGCTCGTTTCCTCCTCCTGACGAGCGGGATGCGGACGAACGACGCACAGGAGCGACCTCGTCCCCCGCCTTCGAACCGGGTTATATATCGTATAGTACGATACGAAATCGGTTCGAAACCGGACTACTCGATCGGTATCGCGCCGGTGTCAAACCACAAGCCGCTCGAAGAGCACTACAGAGCCGTCGAGCGGTTCTCAGTGGGACGACGTAGTCCACGAACGACCGGCAGCCGGTCCGCGGTCGCAACCGCACGCATGACTCGACCACGAACTCGGTGAATTAGATCAGAAATGACAACTCATCTCTGAGTGTGAGCCGTTACGGTTGAGACCGGACTCAAACGAGGAGTTCTACGGTGGAAACGTCGGTCAGGGTGGTCGAAAGCAGTAGGATGGCAACGGTCTCGGTTCCGGTCGGTAGCGGTTGATCGCCGTCGATCGATTGTCGTCGGTCGATTTTTTTGCCGCTTCTTTCGGTATCCGTTTGATTACAGCCCGCTAATTAGTTTCTTAGGATGAGATTCACCACCTATTTCGATATATCCAAGTTATAGCTTCCGAACCTCCAGTCGAGTGATTTTATTTGAATCCGATCTGTACGTGCTGCCGTGAAACCGAGCTAGGAGTTGCCGGATCCCGACCGGAGAACGTTCGATCCGATCGAGAGGGCGAGGTCGGAGGTTGTCGGGTGGCGATCGCTACGCCGTCGGTTCGTGAGGTTCGTCGGAGTGGGTGAGGGTCACGACCCGGTCGTGACGGTGACCGGCCCGTCGAACTGGAGGATGACCTGTTGTGCGACGTCCCCGAAGACCGCTTTCCCGACCGCCGTTCGGCTCTGTGCGTCGATGAAGACGTGGTCGCAGTCGTGCTCGTCGGCCACCGCGAGTATCTCGTCGGCGCTGTCGTCGGCGATTCCGACCACGTCGTACTGGACGTCGTCGCCGAAGGTGTCGGCGGCGATCTCGGCCGCGGCCGTCTCGGCGGCGTGTTGGTCGATCTCGCCGGCCTCCCGGCCGGCCCTGCTTCGGCGCTGGATAGTGTTCTGGCGGAAGCCCTCGGTGTTGACACAACAGAGGACGACCCTCGATTCGGTCCCCGTGACGTGTCGGTCGGCCTCCGCCAGCAGAGCCTCGTTCGGCTCGTCGCTCGCGACGACGACCAGGATGGTCTCCATAACGGATACCCCGTCGTCTTCCACCACTAAAAAGCTATCCGACGACGGCCGGCTGACGGGCCGATAGTCGAGCGGTGCGGCCCGGGGTCGGCTGTGAGCCGATGTCGTATCGTGGGTCCGTCCGGGGAGATGGGGATTACCTCGGTAGTGAAGCCATTCAGATCTGGAGTACCAGCACGGCCGCCAGCATCACGAAGGTCGCGATCAGCGAGGCCCACCCGAGGGCCTTCGCGGGCAGCGAGAACTGGAACTCGGGGTCGCGCTCGTCGTCCTTATAGAGGATCCACATCGCGGTGACGATCTCCGGGAAGAGCGCCATCGTGTTGATGAACCCGCCGAGGAAGAGGAGCGCGACGATCGAGCCCGTGACGGTCCCGCCCACGAGCCAGATGATCGGCGAGACGATGCCGACGAACAGCGCGACCCGGCGCATGTCGAGGTCGGAGAACCGCTCGGTCTGGTTGAGGATGTCGGGCCAGACCTCGGTGAGGAGGTTGAGCTTCCCGAAGATGGTGGAGTAGAGCGCGAAGAACCCGCCGATGATCAGGATCCAGTAGCCGAACGGTCCGAACAGCTCCTGATACGCGCCGGCGAGGTAGACGGCCAGCTGTGCGCCGTCGGGGTAGGCCCCCGAGTTCGCGAGGATCGACGCCCCGATGATGAAAAAGGAGGTCGTCACGAACGCTTCGAGGATCACGGTGAGGCCAACGTCGGCCCCGAGCACACGGAGCCAGCCCTGCATCCGGTCCTTCCAGCCCTCGGAGCCCCGCTCCCCCGCGAGCTTCCCGTAGCCCGCTTTGTTGACGAACAGCGCGTAACCGATGATCTCGCCGGTGCCGACGCCCGTGATCCCGATCACGCCGAAGATGATGTAGAAGCCGCTGTCCGGGATGTTGAACGAGAGCCCGTAGGCGATGTCGCCGGCCGAGAGCGCGAACGGCGAGAAGAAGGAGAGCACCGCCGCCGCGACCGTGACGACGACCAGGATCATCACGAGCACCGTCGAGAAGTCCTCGACGAAGTCGTACTCGCGGAGCGCCGGGATGGTCACGCCGACGAGTACGATCAACGTACAAAGGAGGATCGGGATCGTCTGGCCACTCAGGTAGTGCAACAGCGTCGCAGCCCCGAAGAACACCCCCATGTACTGGATGTTGTCGGAGAAGAACCACTTGATCACGATGAACCAGTACGACCAACTGTGGCCGAATATCTTCCCGGGGACCTCGTCGAAGATCCGATGGGGCGTCTTGTTCTCCAACATCGCGTACTTCGCGATGATGTACTGGATCCCGACCTTGATGAAGAGGCTGATGAGGAGGAACCAGAGCACGACGATCCCGACCTCCGCCCCCGTCGCGGTCGTCCCGATCAGCTCGCCGGAGCCGATGACGATCGCGAGGGTCGCGAAGGACGGTCCGAGATATTTCAGTACGCCTCGCCAAGTTCGTGGCGGTTCACGGTACTCCGCCGTCGGGTCACCCGACGGTCGAGACTCATCGTTCCCGCTGCTGTGTTCGCTCATATCGGTTACACTCCATGCTGCACTGGTTTGGTAATAATTGTTACGATCAGACCGGCGAACGGGACCTCGAAGAAACGCCCGTCTCAGGTCAGTTCGAGGTCGTATCGGTCGGCGAGCGCTTCGAGGCTCTCCAGCAGGCTCCCCGAGACCGGGATCCCGGCTTCGAGCCGGTCGGTCTTGGTTCGCGCCTCGGGTTCGCCCGGCAGGAGGACCTCGTCGACGTCCTCGGCGGTTCGAACGCCCTTGACGCCGGTCGCCAGCCGCCCCATCCGGTCGACGAACCCGTCAAGGTCGGTGAACGCGTCCACGTCGATGGCACAGACGACGTGACCCGCGCGCTGGGGCGCATCGAGGCTGTCGTACATCCCGGCCACCTCGTCGCCGAAGTCGGCGTCGAGCAGCACGCCACACATCGCGTCGACGAAGAAGGCCAGCCCGTAGCCCTTCGGGCCACCCATCGGCCGCAGCGCGTGGAACGCCTCGGGGTCGGTGATCGGGTCGCCCTCCTCGTCGATCGCCCACTCGGGGGGGATCTCGCGACCCTCGTCCTCGGCGACCATGACGCTCCCCTTCGCCGTCACGCTCGTCGCCATGTCGAGGGTGATCGGAAAGTCATCGCTGGGAAGGCTGAACGAGAGCGGGTTCGTTCCGAGGTAGGGGTCGGCCCCGCCGAACGGCGCGACGCTCGGGCCCGCGTGGGTCATCGCGATGGCGATGTAGCCCCGCTCGGCGGCGTGGTTGGTGTAGAACGACGCCGCGCCGAAGTGGTTGCTGTTCCGGACCCCGACGAACGCGCTGCCCGCCTCCTCGGCGAGGGCCATCGCCGTCTCCATTCCACGCATCGTCGTGACCTGGCCGGGACCGTCGTCGCCGTCCACGACCGCCGCTCCCGCGCCCGATTCGGTCACCGAGACGTCGGGGTCGGGGTTGATGCCGCCGCGCTCGACCGCCTCGACGTAGGGGTCGAGTCTGACCACGCCGTGGGTGTCGATCCCGCGGCGGCTCGCGTCGACGACGCCCTCGGCGACGGTCGCCGCGTGGTCGTCCCCCAGACCCGCTTCGCGAAGTACGGCCGCACTGAAGGTTTCCAACTGGTCGTGGTCGAGACGCGTCGCCGGGCCCGATGATTCCATCCGTTCACTCGCCGCCGTCGGTGCTTAGGTTTTTGGGCAGTCGAGGAGCACGGAAGTCGGGGAGAAGAAGCGAGGCCGTTATCGGCTGTGGCTTTCGAGGGTCTCCTCGTCGAACGCGACGCCGTGGCCTGGGGTGTCGGTGATGCTCACCCGACCGTCCTCGACGACGTATGGCTCCTCGCTGTGGTCGAGCAAGGCGTGGCTGCAGCACTCGACGTAGGTGACGTCGGGGAGCGCGAGGCCGGCGTGGACCGCCATCGCGTCGGTGCCGTGGTCGGTGCTCATCGCGACGTCGATGCCGGTGGGTTCGGCGAGCGTCGAGGCGTCGCTGGCCGCCGAGAGTCCCTGGAGGTTGAGGATGTCGACCGCGCCGGCGTCGAGCAGGCCGTGTTTGCCCTCGAAGCCGACGTACTCGCCGACGGTGAGGTTGACGTCCGAGAGCCCCTCGCGGACCCGGCGCATCCCGTCGTCGTCGTGGCGGAAGACCGGGTCCTCGATCCAGTAGAGGTCGAAGCCGACGTCCTGGATCGCCTGCACTTTCCGGAGGGTTTCCTTCGGGGTCCAGGCCTCGTTCGGATCGATCATCAGGGTGTCGAGCCCGCCGAAGACGTCGTCGACGAGTTCGATCCGGTCGATGTCCTCGTCGACGGTGTCGTAGCCCACCTTCACCTTCGCGGCGTCGAAGCCACCCACCTCGGCGAAGCCCTCGTAGACCTCGCGGGTGGTCTCGTCGTCGTTGCCGAACGAGAGCCCGCTGGCGTAGATCGGGGCCGAGTCGTCGGTGGCCCCCATGAACTCGGCGAGGGGCTGCTCGAAGAACTTCGCCGCCGCGTCCCAGAGCGCCATGTTCAGCAGCACGCCGACGCCCGGACCGTAGGAGCCGCTGGAGTAGAAGTTGTGGACGCCGCCCCGGTTGCGGGTCCGTCGGTTGAGGAGGGCGAGCGGGTTCTCGCCGACGACCTCGCCGACCACGTCATCGACGCGACTGTGGAGGGTCTCGGTCGAGGGGCGTCCGGGGGCCCGGAGTTCGACCAGGTCGATCCCGACCCCGGTGACGCCGGCGTCGGTTGCGAGTTCGAGGTAGAGGTAATCGAGTTCGTCGGTCTCGAAGACGTGGGTCTGGGAGTCGCCGATAGTGCGTTCGGGGACTTCGAGAACGCGCGTCTCGTAGCCCGTGATCCGGAAGTCGGCGGTCATCGGTCGGCCTCCGGACGGGGGTTGGAGGTGGATCGGTCGAGGTGGTTCGGACCGTCGTCTCGTACCGTCGCGTCGTGATTCACACTGCGATCCATTACGAATGCGGGCATAAGGATACCGGTCCGCCACTTCGAGCACGCGAACCGGACGCATCCGCAGTCGTTTACTACCCGGGGGTCGAACGGCCGGTATGGCTCGCCAGCCCACGCAGGAGACCGTGAAGCCGGGCGTCCGTGTCGGTGTACGAACCCGAAGCCTCTCGCCCGATCGATTGGGGTTCATCCGCCAGCTCGGTGCGACGGACGTCTTCGTCGACCACGCCGACACCGAGGAAGAGCCCGACGACTTCAACGACCGCGACGGCACCGCCACCCTCGCGGTCGGCCGGGATTCGATCCCGTCGGTCGAGGAACTCACCGCGGCGCGCGAGCGGATCGAGGACGCCGACCTCCGCTTGACGGGGATCCAGTCGCTGCCGTACTCGCTCTACGGCGACATCATGTTCGACCGCGACGGGAAGGAGGAGGCCCTCGACCAGATCACGACGCTCGTCGAGAACCTCGGCGAGGCGGGGGTCCCGATCCTCGGCTATCAGTGGAATCCACGGGGCGTGGTGCCGATGCGAACCGAATCGGTCGAACTTCGCGGGGGAGCGGACGGCACCGGGTTCGACCTCGACGAGCTGGAGGGCTTCGACGACACCGACGGCCTGGCTCCCGGCCTCGATAGGGCCTACACCGAGGAGGAGTTCTGGGAGTACTACGAGAACTTCCTCGAAACCGTGCTTCCGGTGGCGGAGGAGGCCGGCGTCCGCATGGCGCTCCACCCCGTCGACCCGCCCGTCATCGAGGAACTCGGTGGGATCCCTCGACTCTTCCGCAACGCCGAGAACTTCGAGAGAGCGATGGAGCTCGTCCCGAGCGACAACCACGGCCTCAAACTCTGCCTCGGCTGCTTCTCACAGATGGGCGAGGACGTGACTGAAGTGCTGCGGCGGTTCGGAGCGGAGGACGACATCGTCTTCATCCACTTCCGGGACGTGGTCGGGACGGTCCCGCGCTTCCACGAGACGTTCGTCGACGAGGGCAACTTCGACACCGTCGAGGCGGTCCGCGTGCTCGAAGAGATCGGCTACGACGGGGTCGTCATCCCGGACCACGTTCCCCGGATGACCGGCGACGACGACTGGCGACACCGCGCCCGGAGCTTCACGATCGGCTACCTCCGCGGGGTCGTCGACGCGGTCGAGTCGGAAGCATAGAGTTCTTCGCGGTGTGGTTTCAGTGGCGAACGACTATTCGACGAGTCGGGCGATATCGTCGTCGAGGTGGGTGTAGAGTTCCTCCGCGCGCGCTTCGTCCTCGGACGAAAGCGGTCGGATCGGGTCGCGGACGTTCCCGCCGTGGAGGCCTGCGAGTTCGAGGCCCTTCTTCACCGCGGGCACGCTGATCGCGTCGGGGATCTCGTTGTTTCGCCCGGTTTCGGTCCGGAAGTTCTGGTAGGGAAGGCAGGCGTTCTTCAGCGCCCGCGCGCGGCCCCAGTCCTCCTCGGTGAGCGCGTCGAGCAGCGCGAGCCCGATCTCGGGTCGGAAGTTGCTCACGCCCGCCGAGAAACCCTCGGCCCCCTCGACCCAGAACGAGGGCGCGTGGGGTTCGGCGAGCCCGTCGACCCAGACCACGTCGTCCGCGCCCGCCTCGACGCCCGCCCCGAGTTTCACGGCGTCGGGGATCGCGTACTTGATCCCGACGAGACCGTCGACTCTGGTGAGGTCGTCGAGGTAGCTCACCGACGGCTCGAACCCGCGGACGTAGGGCACGAGCGGGGTCTCCGTGTTCGCCGAGAGTTTCTCGTAGTACCGGAGCAGGCCCTGCTCGTGGATGTAGGTGAAATCCGGCGGCATCACCATCAGAGCGTCGACCCCGATCCGGTCGTAGGCCGCGACGAGTTCGCGAGCCTCGGCGAGGTTGCCGCCGACGCCGGCGAGCACACAGGCCGAGGAGGGGAGCGCGTCGACGGCGGCCTCCGTGACGGCGATCCGTTCGTCCACCGAGAGGGTGTGGTACTCGCTGATGTTGGCCGCCGCGAGGAATACCCCGACGCCCGCATCCGAGAGGCTCTCGACGTTCTCGGCGATCTTCTCGTACTCGATCCCCTGGTCCGCATCGAACGGCGTGAGCACGCCGGTGGCGACGCCGCGCAGGGACTCACGAACCTCGGCCGGTGAGAGTGGCATACATCTACCCTTCGCCGTAGGGGGCATAAAACCGTCGTTGGGCAGTGTTCGAGCAGCCGTTCCCGAAACGAGAACGATCAGGCGAACTTGGTGTTGATCTCGATGACGTTCGTCGTGCGCGTGAGCGCCTCCACGAGTTCGCCCTCGATCCGGTCGGCCGTCATCCGGCTTACGGGCCCCGAGAGGCTGACCGCACCGAAGACCTCGCCCGCCGCATCGGTGACGGGCATCGCCATACAGCACAGGCCCTCGATGTTCTCCTCGTCGTCGAGCGCGTAGCCCCGCTCGCGGATCCCGTCGAGGTGGTCGAAGAACGCCGAACGGTCGGTGAGGGTGTTGGCGGTCTTCGCGGGCGTCCCGTGGTCGTCGAGGATCGCGTCGACCCGCTCGTCGGCCATCCGGGCGAGCATGGTCTTCCCGAGCGAGGTCGAGTGCATGTACTCGCGTTTGCCCGCCGCCGACGCCGTCTGGACGTCGCTCTCGTCGTCGGCCTTGTAGACGTAGGTCACCCAGCCGTGTTCCTCGGTCGCGAACTGGGCGATCTCCCCGGTCTCGCGCGCGAGCCGCTGGAGCTCGTTGGCGATCACGTCGTAGTTCCCGACGAGCTCCTTCACCCGGTTCGCCATGTCGAGGTATCTGAGGCTGAGGCGGTACTCGCCGTCGTCGTTCACTACGTACTCGCACTCGTCGAGGGTGGTGAGGTGGCGGTGGACCGCCCCCTTTGCCATTCCGACCTCGTCGGCGACCTCGGTGACGCCCGCACGGCCTCGTGCTTGAAGGATGTCGAGGATCTCGCAGGTGGTCCGAACCGCCTCGACCGTTCGCCGCGTTTGGTTCGACATGTCCGTGGGTCGGGATGGCCCCTCATAAACGTTGTTCTCGTCGTGAGAACGGTGTGTCGAGTTCGACCCGAAACGGCCCTCCCGGTTCCCGTCGTTCCGGGGCGTCGTAACAGACATACCGCTGTGACGGACGGCACGAGGGGTGAAAAACGGCGTCGGAACCCCCGGCGGACCGTCACTCGTCGGCCGAGAGCCACGACCCCGCCTGGGGTTCGTCCTGGGCGGTGGGGACCTCGATCAGGGTCGGCGCGTCGCGGTCGAGCGCCTCCTCGACGGCAGTGATCAGTTCCGCAGTGGTCTCGACGACGGACGACGGCATGCCGAGGGCGTCGGCGACCCCCGAGAACGAGGCCGGCGAGCCCGCCCAGGCGTACTCGTCGGCGGCGAGTTCGTACTCCCGCCCGGCCTCGGCGCTGATGATCGCGTAGTCGTTGTTGTTCGCCACCACGACGATCACGGGAACGTCCTCGGCGACCGCGGTGTGAAGCTCGTGGAGACACATGAACAGCCCGCCGTCGCCGATCAGCGAGACGACGGGTTTGTCGGGTTCCGCGACCTTCGCGCCGATCGCGGCCGGGAGCCCACAGCCCATCGAGGCCCACGAGCCGTTGTGGACGTACTCGCGGTGGTCGTAGGCCTCGAAGGCCACCGCGGCCCAGAGCCGGAAGCCACCCGAATCGCCGGTCGCGACGGTGGTTCGGGGCAGCGTCTCCCGGAGGGTCCCGAGCACGCTCGCGGAGGTGAAGGGCGCTTCGTCGACCGCGAGCTCCGCGAGCCGGTCGGCCTTCGCCGCACGGACCGCCCCCGCGCGTTCGGCCCCCGTTCGCTCGGCACCGGCCCGTCCAGGGGTTCGAGCATCGGACCCCAGTTCGTCGGCGAGCGCCGTGAGCGCCTTCTTCGCGTCGGCGAGCAGCGCGACCGAGGGCTCGTAGCCCGAGCCGAAGTCACTCGCGTCCATCGTGACGTGAACGAGCTCGTCGGGGAGGTCGTACGACCAGTGCTGGGTGGTGACGGCGTCGAAGTCGGTGCCGACCGCGAGCGCCACGTCCGACGCCCGGAAGCACTCGTCGAGCGCAGCCGTCGACCCGCTCGACATGATGTCCGCGTAGAGGTCGTGGTCCTCGGGGATCACGCCCTTCGCCTTGTAGGTCGAGGCGACCGGCGCGTCGAGCGACTCCGCAACCAGCCGAAGTTCGTCGGTCGCCTCGGCAGCGCGAACCCCGTTGCCGCCGATCACGACGGGGTTCGCGGCCGAGCGGAGGCGGTCGGCGACGTCCTCGATCGCCTCCGGGCTGACCCCCGGCGGATCGGCCGGTCCGTGGGCCCCCACTGTGGCCTGCGGCGTCTCCAGCCGCAGGAAGTTCTTCGGGATCCCCACCCGAACCGGACCCTTCGGATGGGTGGTGGCGACCTCGACGGCGCGTTCGACCTCGGCGGCGACCGACTCCGGGGTCTCGACCAGCACGTTCTCCTTCACGAGGTTGTCGTAGGTGTCCGGCGGGGTCTCGTGGATGCCGCCCTTGCCGCGCACCGCGGGTTCGGTCTCGATCGAGAGGTGGACCATCGGGGTGCAGTCGTTGAGCGCGTTCCGGAGCCCGTTCGCGGCGTGGAGGTCGCCCGGGCCGGGGATCACGACGGTCGCGGCGGGCGTGCCGCACGCCTCGGCGTAGCCCCAGGCCTCGTGGGTGACGGCGGTCTCGTGACGAGCACAGACGAACCGGAGGTCGTCGCGCCGGTCGACCACCTCGTTGAGCGGGAGCGTCTGGGTCCCCGGGACGCCGAAGAACGTATCGACGCCACGAGCGAGCAGCCGGTCGACGAGTACCTCGCTGACGGTCATACCCGGACGTTCCGCGGTACGGGAGTTAAACGTATTCATCACCCCGCTCGCGAACCGTCGTCCCCGTTCACAGCACCTTCCGTCCCCGAGGAAGGCAGTCACCCGTCGTCTCGGGATCGGCCGCCCACCACCGATGCCGGCCCGTGATACGTACGACCGAGACGACAGTAGAGGAGATCTTCGGACTAGGATTTTTGACGACTCCTCCTGGAGACGGTATCCGACCTCATCCGGTAGTATACGTCGTTCTTCCATCCCGCAACCGATATAGGGGTCTCTCCAGGCCATTTTCGATCACTATCGACGATTTGTTCCGATCCGAGTTCGGCGTTCGAGTCCGGTGATGGGTTCGATTCGGCGACCACTAGCTTCGAGGCCCGACCGCTCGAATCGATCAAGTGATTCTTAATTATCTCGGTCCGTTTCGGTCGGATTTCGGAGTTCGTTGTACCGTTCGGACGTTCGTATCGGAGTCCGTTTCGCCGATTGCCGGCAGGTCGACGTCGTGCGCGACGATTCGCGACCCCGACAGCGGGTCGTCGGGCGTCTCGGGGTTACTATATACCTGCGCGCCGTCGTCGGCCGTACTCCATGACGACTGGCGCTTCACCGAACGCGCGTCGGCAGCTCGCCCGCGAGTGCGTCACAGCGGGTATCGAGGCGGCCCATCCGGAGCGAGTCGTTCGCGACGCCGTGGCGCTCGACGGCGACACGCTCCGGATACAGGAAGCGACGTTCGACCTCGCGGCCTACGACTCCGTGACGCTCCTCGGCGGCGGGAACGCCGCCTCGCAGGTCGCCGCCGCCGTCGAGGACGTGCTGGGCGACCGGCTCGACGGGGGCCTCGTGGTCACCGACGACCCCGCGGAAACCGACCGCGTCGACGTGCTCCGGGGGGACCATCCGGTCCCAAGCGAGCGCGGTGTCGAGGCCACCAGACGGCTGCTCGACGCCGCCGACGCCGCGGGCGAGGACGACCTGGTTCTCACGGCCGTCACCGGCGGTGCGAGCGCGCTCCTCACCGCCCCCGCGGGCGACCTCTCGCTCGACGACCTCCAGACGACCACCGACGGGCTCCTCGCGAGCGGCGCGCCGATCGGGGAGACCAACGCCGTCCGGAAGCATCTCTCGGACCTCAAGGGCGGACGGCTCGCCCGTCGACTCGCGCCCGCGCGGGTGGCGACGCTGGCCTTCAGCGACGTCGCCGGGGACGATCTTTCGGTCATCGGGAGTGGCCCCGTCGTTCCGGACCCGTCGACCCACGCCGACGCGCGCTCGGTGCTCGACGACTACGGGGTCGAGGTGCCGAGCGCGGTCCGCGACCATCTGGAGCGGGGTATCGATAGCGCGAACGACGACACCCCGGGGGCCGACGACCCGGCCTTCGACCGGGTCGGCACCCACCTGCTCGCGACCAACCGGACGGCGATCGACGCCGCGAGGGACGTCGCCGCCGACGCGGGCTACGAGCCGCTCGTGCTCTCGACGACCGTGGTCGGGGAGGCCCGCGAGGCCGCGAAGACCCACGTCGCGGTCGCCGAGGAGGCCCTGGCGACCGGCGACCCGGTCGAGCCGCCCTGCGTGGTGCTCTCCGGCGGGGAGTGTACCGTCACCGTCGCGGGCGACGGCACCGGTGGGCCGAACCTCGAGTTCGCGCTGTCGGCGGCGCTCGACCTCCCGCCCGGCGCGACGCTTTGTGCGGTCGACACCGACGGGCGCGACGGCGCGACCGACGCCGCCGGTGCGGTCGTCGACGCCGACACCGTTTCCGACCGTCGGGCCGCGGCGCGCGCGCTCCGCGAGAACGACGCCTATCCCGTCCTCGAATCCCGCGACGCGCTCGTCGAGACCGGGGCGACGGGAACGAACGTCAACGACCTACGGGTGCTCGTCGTCGGTTCGGAATGAGCGTACGGTCGTCGCGGCCGGGATGGGAAGGGCTATGTGTCGGGCCCCGTATCCGCCTGCATGGCAACGATGCGCTTTCGCGATCCAGCCGGTTCGATTCGCACGGGCACGCCGACCGACGACGGCGTCGAGTTCGGTGACGAGAGCTACGCCCTCGACGAGGTCGACGTCCTCGCGCCGTGTGACCCCTCGAAGATCGTCTGTATCGGGCTCAACTACGCGGACCACGCCGAGGAGGAGGGCATGGATCTCCCCGACCGGCCGCTGCTCTTCCTGAAGCCCCCGAACGCGGTCTCGGGCCACGGCGACACGGTCACGCTGCCCGAGGGAAAGGAGAAGGTCGAACACGAGGCCGAACTCGCCGTCGTGATCGGCGAGCAGTGCCGCAACGTCGCGGCCGACGACGCGATGGACGTCGTCGCGGGCTTCACCTGCGCCGACGACGTCTCGAACCGCGACGACCAGCGCGTCGAGCAGAACTGGGTTCGCGGCAAGGCCTTCGACAACGCCTGCCCGCTCGGACCAGTGCTCGCCGACCCCGAGGACGTACCCGACGACGCGAGCGTCGAACTCCGACTCAACGGCGAGACCGTGCAATCGTCCTCGCGCGCCGAGTTCGTCTTCTCGGTACCGGAACTCATCGAGGAGATCACCCAGTACATGACCCTCGAAGCGGGCGACGTCATCATCACCGGGACGCCCGCCGGCGTCGGCGAACTGGAAGACGGCGACGAGGTCGAGGTCGAGGTCGAGGGCGTCGGCACCCTCGAACACACCGTCGCGCGATAGACGCCACCGTTTCGAGCGATTTCGGTACGGACGGAGACCCGCTCGGGCCGGTACGGATCGGAAGGGATGGAGGAAACCACGGGAGCTATCGGTGTATACGAACGAATTCGGTCGTGAGCGGTATCCGGCGGAAACGAACGATTCCCTCGGACCGCCATTATATCATCTTCCATAAACTTAGATAGGAGTGCCTTTCTTTTGGTACTTTCAAAGGCGACTAACATCCGAATCGGAACGGGACTATCGACCGTCGCACGCCCCCGTCACCCGAGCGGAGCGGTGAACTCGAATCGGTCGGATCGCCTACTCGGGAACGTTCCGATGGTCCCTATTCCGAATCGTGTCCCGTGACCTCGTATCCGAGGTCGTTGACGGCCTGTTCGACGTAGCTGCCGGTCGTCGTGTCGTCGGTCGCGAACGCGACGAGCCCCGTTTCGTGGTCGACAGTGACGTCCGTGACGTCGTCGATGGCATCGATCTCGCGCGTGAGGACGGCTTCGCAACCCCGGCAGGTCATTCCGTCGACGTGGATTCGGTGACGCACCATGGCCACCGTACGTATCAACTATACATATATGTTCGAGATATTGTAGTTCGACGAACTGCTCCCGTAGATCGTTTCACCGGCCGGTAGCGGGACGAAGCGTCGTGGGGGCCGGGTCGAGGTCGAATCTCACTCGAACTCCTCGCCGCAGTGTGGGCACCGCGAAGGTTCCGTGTCGTCGTGGATGAACCCCGAGGCGAGGATGCTCGCGGGGAGCGCGACCAATCCGGTGCCGAGCACGGCGACCGCACCGCCGAGGAGTTTGCCGAGCGGCGTCACGGGATAGACGTCGCCGTAGCCGACCGTCGTGAGCGTGACGACGCCCCACCAGAGCGCCGCCGGGATGCTGGAGAACGCCTCGGGCTGGGCCTCGTGCTCGACGAAGTACAGCAGGCTCGACGAGCAGACCACGAGCAGCGTCGTCCCGCCGAGCGCCACCACCAGGTCGTCGGTCTTGCGGCGCAGCACGCGCTCGAACCGGGCGACCGAGTCGGTGTAGCGCACGAGCTTCGCCAGCCGGAAGAATCGGATCAATCGAAATCCCCTGAGCAGACGGCCGTCGCCACCGAACAGGGCGATCCCGACGTAGAACGGGGCGATCGCGAGGAGGTCGACGAGGCACTCGGGACGGGCCACGAACCGGAGCCGCCCGAAGAGCGGGTGGTCGTAGCCGTCGGCGGCCGTCGCCGACCAGACCCGGAGGAGGTACTCGACGGTGAACACCCCAACCGAAATCGCGTTGAAGCGGTAGAGGATCGCCCGATACCGGTCGAACACCGGGTCGACCGTCCCGAGCGCGACGGCGACGACGTTCGCGACGATCAACCCCGCGATACAGCAGTCGACCGCTCCCGCCACTCGACCGCCCTTCCCGACCGTCAGAAGCCGGTACGTCGTTCGTCTGGCCGCCCGATAGCGGGTGTCGAGCCGAACCACCGTGGACTACGGCCCGTGGTTGGCCTTGTGCTCGCGGTAGAGCACGCCGGTGAACAGCGCGAACGGCACCAGTCCGAGCACCGCCAGCCCCATCCCGACCACGAGGATCAACGGCAGGTTCGCGTGAACGATGAAGTAGCCGAGCACACTGACGCCGGCCCCGATGAACGCGACGACGCTCCCCAGCGCGAGCCCGAAACTCCACTTGCGAACCCCCCATTCGAGGTTCTCGGAGTTCCTGAGCATCTGGATCAGAACCGCGATCGGCGGGATCGTCAGCGCCACCAGCTGCAGGAGTTTGAGCGCGATGTTGGTGTTCATTGGCGGTGCTCCCCGGTCGTCGATCTCGTGAGTAACAGAGACATGGATTCAGCGTTCGATGATGGTTCCGTCCGTGCCGACGGCGACGTCGGTCGTGCCGCAGGCGACGGCGAGCAGGTCCGCCTCGACGGGGGTGTCGAGCCGACGCCAGCCCCGGTTCGGGGTTCGTTCGTGGACCGTGCCGCCCGCACCGACCGCGACCGCACCCGACTCCGCGGACCGGGCGAGCCCGTGAATCGTCGCCTCGCCGACCGCGACGGGCGTCCAGTTCCGACACGGCCGGTCGTAGCGGTAGAGCCGCCCGTCGCCGCCGGCGACCAGCAGCGACCCGCCGGCGGCGGACAGGTCGAAGAAGTTCACCTCGGCGTTCTCGATCCCGATACGGTGCCAGTTCTCATCGACGTGTTCGAGCACGGTGCCGCTCGTATCGGCCGCGTAGAGCGACGCGCCGTCGGCGGCGAGCGCCGCGATCGTCGAGCCGCCGGCGGGTTTGGTGACGTCCCCGTACGAGGGACAGCCGTGGTCGTCGCACTCGACCGGGAGCACCTCGCCCGAGCCGTTCGCGACCGAGAGGCGCTCCGTGTCGGTCCCGGCGACCGCGAGCGCCTCCCAGGTGCTGGTCTTCCCCATCGGAGCGCTGAAGTCCTCCTTTCGGCCGGTGTGGGTGTCGTACCGCCCGAGCGCGCCGCTGTCGCCCGCGAACCAGACCCGTTTCCGGTCGGCCGTGGCCGCGACGCAGGTGAGCCGGTTCCCCCGGGTCGCGGGGCCCGCCTCGACGAGGGGGTACCAGCCCGACTCGTCGCGCGCGAGCACGAGGCCGCCCTCGCCGACCGCGACGGGACCGGCGGCGGTTTCGGTGACGGCCAGCAGGGTCCGGTCGGTCGGGGATTCGATCGCCCGCCACTCCCCTCGACTGGTCGTGGAATCGCTCACGCCGACCCTCCATCGAGGAGCGCGGATCGGTCGGCGGGGGTCACTGCGGCCCCCCAAACAGGATCGTCCCGAAGCCGGCCGCGACGACGAACGTCACCGCCCACGCGACCAGGCCGATGCCGACCGCCGTCGGGGGGTTCGCCCCCGTTCGGTGGCCGACGACGCCGATCCAGGCCGCGGGCGAGAGGAGCAGGCCAACGACCGGGATCCAACCGAACAGGAGCGCGAGGAGCGCCGAGAGGGTCGCCCCGATACCGGCGGTGGCGAACGCGGCCCCCATATCGGGTTTCGCGCGGGTCGCGCCGAGCGGAACCCCGAGGTAGACCGCGACGCCGCCGATCCCGACGCCGACGACGAGGCTCACGACCGCGCCGAGGAGGCCGGTCATCCCCCGTCACCGGGCTCCTCGGTTTCGAGCGCGAGGAGACAGCACTCGCCCCACGCGGTGTGGGCTTCGAGCCGGTCGCGCGCGGCCGGGCTCACCCGGTAGGCGTTCGTCCGGCCGT
Source organism: Halococcus hamelinensis 100A6 (assembly GCF_000336675.1). Lineage (NCBI taxonomy): Archaea > Methanobacteriati > Methanobacteriota > Halobacteria > Halobacteriales > Halococcaceae > Halococcus > Halococcus hamelinensis. Next base: position 68,973 of record NZ_AOMB01000006.1, read on the forward strand.
CGACCGGACGCTTCTCGACGAGGCCGCCGTCCACGAGGTCGCGGAGGTTCTGGTAGAGGCGGCCGTGGTTGATCGCCTCGTCGTAGGTCTCCCGGAGGTGACGTTTGACGTCGGTGCCGCTCGGGTTCGACCCGTCGAGGCTGATCAGCACGAACAGGACGTCGCGCTGAAAGCCCGTCAGGTCGACGAGCGGCCGCGGGCCGTCCGGGGTGTCGGGCATCGATTCGTCGGTGGTGTCGCTGTAGTCGTTCACTGACATGGCTCTCACGACGGCTGGTGCCGTCGACGGCGCACCCGGGGCTCGAACCCGGTCGCCGGCCTGGTTACCGGTCACGGTGGGTGGAGCGGTCGTCGGAATCGACCTCGTCGGCGTCGGTTTCGGGGGCCTCGGCCGCCAGTCGCCGCTCGAAGGCCCGCCACTCGTGGGTCAGCTCCCCGTTGGCTTCGAGGTTCCAGACGTCGGCCGACTCGACGACGGGGCCCGCACGCCACGAGGCGACCATGTTCCACCCCCAGAGCACCTGCGCGAAGCCGATGAGGAACGCCCCGAGGGTGATCACCTGATGGAACCCGGCGAACCGGTCGGGATAGGTCGCCATCCGGCGCGGGAGGCCCGCCGCCCCGAGCGCTAACATCGTGAGGAAGGCGACCGCGACGCCGACCGTCGTCAGCCAGAAGTGTGCCCGCGCGAGGGTCGGGTCGTACAGCCGTCCGGTGAAGAGCGGGAACCAGAAGTAACACGCCGCGAACAGCGCGAACACCACCATCCCGACGAGGACGAGGTGGAAGTGGCCCACGACGTAGTAGGTGCCGTGATAGACGAGGTCCACGGGGACCGCCGCGAGGAACACGCCGGTGACGCCGCCGACCACGAAGTTGCCGATCGCCCCGACGCAGAACAGCATCGGGACGGCGAGCCGAACGTTCCCGCCCCACATCGTGGCGAGCCAGTTGAAGACCTTGACCGCACTGGGGAGCGCGATCGCGAGCGTGACGGCCATGAAGCTCGCCCGAACTCGGGGGTCGATCCCCGTCGTGAACATGTGGTGGGCCCAGACGCCGAAGGCGAGCACCGCGATCGCGAGCGTCGAGTAGACGATGTACTCGTAGCCGAAGAGTTCTCGTCCGCTGAATTTCGGGATGAGGTGGCTCACGATTCCCATCGGCGGCAGGGCGAGGATGTAGACCTCGGGATGGCCGAAGAACCAGAAGAGGTGCTGCCAGAACAGCGGGCCGCCGGCCTCGACGGCGAAGAAGGCCGTCCCCAGGTTTCGGTCGGCGAGCAGACAGACGAGGGCAGTTCCGAGCACGGGGAAGGCGACGAGGACGAGGCCGCTCGTGGCGAGCATCGTCCACGAGAAGACGTCGAGTCGGTGCCAGCCGACCTCGCGTTCGGCGACGACCGTGACGACGAGGTTCGCCGCACCGAGCATCGTGGCGACCCCGCTCAAGTGGAGGCCGAGCAACGTGCAATCGAGGCCGACGTTGGCGGAAGCGGTCGAGAGCGGTGGGTAGAGCGTCCAACCGGTCGCCGGGGGAGTGATTCCCCCGACGCCGAGCACGTCGGCGAGCGTACCGGCACGCACCAGGAGGAAGGCCGGCGGGAGGAGCCAGAACGCGACGGCGTTGAGCCGCGGGAACGCCATCTCGCGGGCCCCTATCAGTGAGGGAACCACCCGGTTCGCGAGGCCGAACGTCACCGGCGTGATGAACAGGAACAGCATCGTCAGGCCGTGGGTGGTGAACAGCTCGTCGTAGGTTCCCGACCCCCAGACGTCGGCGGCTGGGGTGAGGAGCCCGGTTCGGAGCAACAGCGCGTCGAGGCCGCCGAGCAGCCCCGCCGCGACCCCGAAGACGACGTACAACACGCCGATGTGCCGGTGGTCGAGGGTGGTGAGCCACCCGAACGCGCCGGGAAGCGTGCGACGGTCCGCGTCGGTCGGCGGTTCTCGGCGGGACATGGGTCGTTAGCTCGGCTCCGCGGGCCAGGTGGCCCCCACGAGGAACTCGCGCACTCCGACGACGCCGACCACGGTGGCGAGGCCGAACGCGAGCGTCGGGCTCGCGGCGTAGACCACCCCGCCGACCAGGGCGGCCGGAACGGGGACCGCCGCCCGGAGCAGTCGGTAGCGGTCGACGTCGTCGGCGTCGAGGCTCGATTCGACCGCACGCCGACCGAGGGGGAGCCCCGCGTGGTAGAGGCCGAACGCCGCGAACAGCGCCGCGACGACCGCTGGGTTCGCGGGCGCGCCGACCAGCGCGACCGGGAACAGCGCCGCGACGAGGAGCACCGCGGTCGCGACGCGGTCGCGGCCGAGCCGGTCGGCGAGACGGCCGAGCGGGCGGGGAGCGACGAACGCGACCAGGGTCTCGGCCAGCAGGCAGAGCCCGAAGAACGCGTCGGGCCGAAACCGAAAGCCGAGAAGCTCGATGTCGATCCGGAGCACGCTCGTCACGGTGATGACGAGGAACACCGAGACCATCCCGACCGCGAGCGCGACCAGGGTCTCGCCGAGGGCGAGCTGTCGCGACGCGCGCGGCAGCGAGCGGAGCGCGGCGAGCGCCCCGCGGAGCCGCCCGCGGCGAGCGGTCGATGCACCGGACGTGGTGGACAGCGCCCCGACCGTGGGGTCGTCACGGACCGCGAGGAACACGGCGGTCGTCAGTCCGAGCCCGGCCGCGAGCCCGAGCACGACCTGGATCGCGGCGCGCGCCGGCGAGACCTCGACCAGCACCCAGAGGATGGCCGGGAGGCCGAGCACGATGGCGGCGTCCCGCGGGGCCCGCTCGTGTCGCAACGCACGCGGAACGCGTTCGGCGACGTACCGCGGCACGACCGCGTCGAGGCCGGTTCCGAGGTCGAAGGCGGGCCACAGCCCGACGAGAAGCAGCCTCACGAACACCAGCGCCGTGGGTCGGCCCGCGCCGACCTGCGGGGCGAGGAGCCAGCAGACCAGACCGAACGAGGCGAGCCCCGCGAGCACCGGACCGGCCAGCGAACCGAGCCGGTCCGGTACCGTATCGAGAGCGGGGTACACCAGCCCGGTCAGGGCCGCGAGGCTACCGAAGAGACCGATGAACAGCGGGCCGTTGCCGAGCAGCCGGAGGTACTCCGGGGCGTACCGGAGCGCCGCGAAGACCGCGACGTCGAAACCGACGACCGCCGCCGCGGCCGTGGTGCGACCGGTCACGATATCGAGGCGGTCGGCGTCGGTGCGGCGGCGGATGCTGTCGGGTGTCATCGAGTATGTCGAAAGCGGCGGTCGTCGTGTCGGTCGAAAGCGGTTCGGCGGGCGACGATACCGGGTCGGCGGGCGGTGGTACCGGTTCTACGGTCAGTCGGTCCGGTCGAGCGCGCGCTTGCAGCGCTCGACCGCGTCGGCGATGGTTTCGCGGAGCTGTGCAGCCGTCGAACGAAGTGGGTTCTCTTGCATGGTTTCAGGAGTCGTCGGATTCTCGGTCGGGTGGTCGGTTCTCGGTCGAGCGGCCGATTCGAGGACGACGGCCGCGGGCGGCTACCGGAGCTGCCGTCCCGCTGCGTAGAGCGCAGCGCACGCGTCGTAGACGGCGACGAGCGCCAGCCGGACCGCATCGGCGATGGTCGCGACGCCGCCGCCGACCGAGCGCGCGCCGGCCCCGAAGGTACGGCCCGCGGTCGCGAGGTCGGCACCGAACGCGCGGCCGATCCGGACGAGGAGGCCGCCGGCGTCGAGCGCGGTCTCGCCCACGCGCCAGGCGGCGAACGGCAGCGACCGGACCGCCGTCTCCAGTCTTTCGGGCCCGTAGGTCATGTAGAGCTGCCAGACGAACACCGGCGTGAACACGAGGTTCAGTATCGTGGTGTACTCGCCCGACAGCGTGCCGCCGACGGCGGACTGAGCGGGGATCAGCCCGAGCCCGCCCATCAGGTAGTGGACCGCGACGCCCGCCACGACCGCGGCGAGCGCCAGCGACCCGAACAGCATCGCCGCCATCCGGGTCCCGTAGTAGCGCCGGTAGGTCCTCGCCAGCGGCGGGATGATGAGGTCGGCGTAGACGAACGAGAGCACGCTCCCGAACGGGAGGCCGTTGGTCCAGAGCACCAGCGCGAACGGGACGTTCCCGACCGAACACATGAACGTCACCACGCCGATGGCCACCGCGAGCAGCGTCGCGACCACGACGGAAACGAAGCCGTGCTCGGCCCCGAACAGCGCCCCCCACCACGCGCTCGGGACGAACGCCCCGACGACTCCCGCGAGGACGAACCCGAGCGCGATGTCCGTCCAGAGCATCTCCCACTCCTTGACGGTCTTCGCGCACGCGGCGTCCCAGCCCTCGATGGTGAGGAGCTTCCGGCTCCAGGGGACGTCGTCGCCGTCGACGTCGTCGTGCTGGCTCTCGTAGGCCCGCCGGCAGCCGCCACAGCAGAAGTACTTCGTTCCACCGGTGGTTTCGAGGGTGACGGTGTCGTCGTCGGTCGGAGCCGCCTCCATCCCGCAGGCCGCACAGGTCGTCTCCTCGACCTCGTGGAGGTGTTCGCGCGCGGCCTCGAACCAGCTCGCTGGAACGACGTGCCGGAAGAGCGTGACGAGGACCGCGATGGCGATGATCCCGCCGAGGTACTCCCCGACGACGAACTGCCAGCCGAGCAGCACCCACAGCACCAGACCGAGTTCGATCACGAGGTCGGTGCTCGCGAACATGAACGCACCGAGGCTCGCGGTTCCGGACGCGCCCTTCTTGAACAGCGACTTCGCGGTGCCGACCGCGGAGTACGAACAGCTCGAGGAGGCCGCGCCGAACAGCGAGCCGAGCGCGACCTCGCGCCGGCCGTCGCCGCCGAGGAGCTCGGTCATCCGCTGCTGGCTCACGAACACCTCGACGACCCCGGAGATGGTGAACCCGAGCACGAGCGCCCACCACGTCTCCCAGGTCATCCCGGCGATGCGACTCAGCGCGTCGACGACGGTAGCAGTGACGGACATACTAGTGGCGCTCGGGGAGTGAGTCGACCCGTTCGGGGCGAGTCGTCGGTTTCGGCTCGGTTCGGCGGCCGTCTCTCGGTCCACGCCCATCGGTTCGCGTCGAGTGGTGCCGGTCGAGGGACTCTCGAGCGAACCGAGACCGCAGAAATCGCTGGATAGCGGCCCGTGAGTCATCCGCGTTCGGCGGCTCGAACGCGTCGTCCCGGGCGGGCGTGTATCGTTGCGTAGATTCCCGGATGCAATAAAACGTCGTGATCGTCGATATTTTCATCACGTCGGCGGGGCGGTCCGGCCTCATGCGAAGTTCTCCAGGATGGTTCCATCGACACCGACGGCGACGTCGGCGTACTCCACCGTCCCGAGCGCGACGCCGTGGAGCGTCGTCGAGACCNGGTGTCGTCGGCCGCCACGACCGTGCCACCGGGGCCGACGGCGACGCCGCGGCCGCCACGGCGGTCGACCGCGTGGAGCGCGTTCCCGGCCGAGACGACCGCGAGCCAGTCGTAGCCGTCGTAGACGAACACCGAGCCGTCGTCGCCGACGACCGTGACCGTCTCGGCGTCGAGCATGGCGACGTCGTGGAGCGTCGTGCTCACGCCGTCGATGCCCACCGACCGCCACCGACCGTTCGAGGACCGGCGGTAGACGCTCCCGGTCGAGTCACAGAGATAGCTCGCCCGCGGGCGCGCGGCAATGGCGTCGGCGCTGTCCCCGCCGGAGGGTTTCGTGACGGTGCCCCACCGAACGGATCCCCCGGAGACGCGGCCCGTGAGGAGTTCCCCGGAGCCGTTGAGGAGGCGAACGCGCTCGTCGCCCGCGGGGCCGACGACCGCGACGTCCGCCCAGGAACTCGTCTTTCCCTTCGGGGCCGAGTGGTCGGTGATCTTCCCCTCTGCGACGTCGTAACGCCCGACCGCGCCGCTGTCGCCGCAGACCCAGACCCGCTCGCCGCCGGCGGTTGTGGCCGCGCCGGTGAGGCCGTTGCTCGCGTTCCCGGGGCCGCGCTCGACGACCGTCTCCCAGTCCTCGTCGGTGCGGGCGAGCACGCGGCCGCCCTCGCCGGCCGCGACCGGGCCGCGGCTGGTGAACACCACGTCGCGGAGCGCTTTCTTCGTCGGGGAGGAGACGCGCTGCCAGCCGTGGTTTGTCGTCGAATCGCCCAGACAGCCCGCGAGACCCACCGTGACGCTGCCCGCGAGCGCGAGCGCCGCCCGACGCGAGTAGCCGTGAGTGGTGTCGGGGCTCATGGCCGCTCCCCCGATGAATCCCGAAGTTCCTCGATGTAGTCGGGGGTCTCGCCGCGCGGCGTGAACGCGCCCGGCGCGGCGGTGCGTTTCGCGATGGTGGCGATCCGGACGATGAACGCGAAGAAGACCGCGAAGGGGAGGGAAGCCACCCCGAGCGCGACGCTCACGGCGAACAGCATCCCGGTGCCGTAGCCGCCCGCCGGAACGCCGTTGGCGAACAGCAAGATCAGGAACAGCGAGACGAGGAACGCGGCCATTCCCGTGTAGGCGATCAACCGTGAGAGCCGCGCGAGCTCCTGTTTGATGTAGAGCGCCTTGAAGTACTGTCGGATGACGTCCATCGAGACGAAGAGGTCGCGGAGGTCGGCGAGGAGGTCGTCGGCGCGCTCGGGGAGGTCGTCGTACTCGGCTTGAATGCGTCGAGCCTCGTTGACGTTCTCGGAGTAGCCGTCGCCCATCATCGGCAACAGGACCTCCATCAGCCGGAGGCGGTCGCCGTCGAGGCGGCCGTCGAGCCGCGTGGTCGCGGTGATGACCCGCCGGGCGTAGCGCTCGATCCGTGTTTCGAGCGCCTCGTCGCCGACGTCCGTGCAGGCGCGTTCGAGTTCGGCGGCCCGCTTCGAGAGCACGCCGTTGGCGAGCGCCGCGAACCGCCCCGGATCGGTGGGGCTCACCGCGGTGTCCGGCAGGCGGTCCTCGATGGTCGCGCGGAAGGCCGCGATGCCGTGGATCTGTTCGCGGAGGTCGTCGGGCGTCCCGAAGAGCTGTGAGATCGTGAGCTGGTTGACCGCGACGATGATCGGGACGAACGAGAACAGCCCCGCGATCACGGTGGTGAAGATGCTCGTCACGAAGTCGCTCCGGTCGATCCCGAACACCCCCGTGAGGCTCAGCGCGAACGCGACGACCACGATGCCGCCCACCAGCCCGCCGACGATCGCCCACCGTCGGCCCTCCAACAGGAACCACCGCTGGGCGCGGATCCGGCGGTCGCGTTCGGTGAGAAACGAGACCGCGAGCCGTCCGCCCGCCACCACCAGCCGCCCCGCGAGCCAGAGGAGTTCGACGAGAAGCGTCGTGACCACCCGGACGGCGGGATGGAGCGTCTCGAAGCGCGAGCCGTGACCGTCGTCGGATTCGCTGGCTTCGGTGGATCCGTCGGACTCGTCGGGTTCGGTAGATTCGGTGGATCCATTGGATTCGTTCGCGTCGCTGTGCGTCGGGTCGGTCGGTTCGGTCGAACTCGTTCGGTTCGTCGAGTCCGCAGGTGGGGTGTCGTCGGTCATGGGTCGGGAACTACCGCGATGAGGTCCGCGAGGCTACCGCTCGCGAGGTGGGCGAGGAAGGTCACGAGCGCCACGACGGCCGCCGCGAGCACGACCGCGCGGCGCAGCATCGTGCTCCGGGCCTTCCGGAGTTCGGACCAACTTCTCGGGTGGTAGCCGAGATACCAGAGACAGATGATCGCCGCGAGGTTGATCGAGAGCACGTTCAGGAGGACCACCGCCATGGAGCCGACGACCGCGGTGGGTCGCCCCCACGCGATACCGACGCCGACGACGCCGAGCGGCGGGATCATGGCGGCGGCGATCATCACGCCCACCAGCCCGATGTTGGCGGAGGTCGAGAGGCTGATCGCGCCCGCGAAACCCGCGCTCAGCGCGACCACGACGAGGAGGAAGCTCGACGCGGTGTAGTTGCTGAGGCCGAGCACCGCTTCGAGGTCGATCCCGGTGGGGACGAGATGGGTGGTTTTGACGACCAGCGCGAACCCGACCGCGCTCGCGACCGCCACGGCCGCGCCGAGCGCCTGGAACTTCAGGCTCCGGACGAAGAGCTTCTGGTCGTCGATCACGGTGGCGACCGAGGTCGCCATCGGCGGGCCGATCAGCGGCGCGATCACCATCGCGCCGACGAGCACGGAGACCGATTCGAGCATCACCCCGCCCGTGGCGACGACCGCGCTCACCGCCGTCAGGAGCGAGTAGATCGCCGGGTCGGGGATCAGGTCGGCGGCCTTCGAGTGGAGCTCGCCGCGCGAGATCCCCTGGTGACCCAGCCCCTCGACCTGCTCGAAGCGGTCGTCCGAGGGCCCCAGCCGCTCGGAAGTGACGGTCTCGGGTTCGACGACCACCGTGTACATGTCCGCACCGAGGTCGAGGTTCGCGAGCTCGGTCTGGATCGGTTCGACGGCGTTCGCCGGCACCGGAAACGAGACCGTCGCGGAGGTCTCGGGGTCGTCGGTGCGGTCGGAGACGGTGTAGTCCAGGTCGTTGTCGTCGAGGACGTCGAGCACGGTCTCGCGGGTCGAGCGCGACATCGTGATCACTTCGACGAGCCGCATGTCCTTGCGCGCCACCGGGCTTACACCCCCCGGCCGCGCGCCCATCGGTTTGGGGCAGTCGGCCGTCGTGTCGCGTGATTCGGTTCGGTCGTCGTGACTTGTCGTTGTAGTAGTGTATGCATGCGTCGGGGAGAACGTCGTGCCGCGCCCGCGGTCATCGGGCGGGCGTGGCGTCCGGGTCGTCGGCGTCGTCGAGTTCGGATCCGTCGGTCGTTCGTCGTCGATACAGCAAGTAGAGTGCGAGTAACAGGCTCACCATCGGTCGAAACACTTCACCGGTCGGTGGATCGCCCGGGCGGTCATCCGCAGCCGCTGCGTTGGCCCGGTCCGTAGCGCCCCTCGACGGTGTGGGCTGAAAAACACCGTCGACCGTCCGCCGCGACAGTCAGTCCGTCGGGACGGAACACCGGGTCGTCGTCCGGTTCGGGGCGCGGACCCTCAGGGCTCCCGGTCGGACTCCATCTCGATCTCCGTGACACCGTCGGAAGGAGTCCCGACGGGTTCGAGCAGCGATTTCACGGCTTCGAGGGTTTCGAGCCGGTCGCCGACCTCGGCGAGGAGGGCCGCGCGGCGCGCGCGGAAGCGGGCCTCGGTGTAGCCCTCGGGGTCGTCCGATTCGTCGAGCAGGTCGACCAGCTCCGTGAACAGCTCGCGCTCGGACAGCCGTTCCGGCGGCGTCTCGGGTGGGTTCATGGACGATTTTACGAACGAATCCGGACGACTTCGGTTTTATGGCATCGGCAGTGCAACTATCGACGTCCCATCGCGGGGCGACGGTTCGGACGTCGTCCGGTGAGAGGGGACGCGGCTCAGAACTGGACGAAGGTGTCCGGGTCGACCGCGTCGTCGAACGCACGGCCGTAGAGGGCGGCGACCGTCTCGCGGATGGCGGGGAGCTGGTCGGCCCCGTCGTCGCAGCCGCCCACGCACCGGGCAGTGATGCCGGTCTCGTACTGGTCGTACCGGAGCCGGCCGTGACACTGCGGACACCGGGGTTCGACGTGGGCGTGCATCCAGTCGACGTCGTAGCCGGCGGTCGCGAGCCGGCGTCGGAGCGCGTACCAGACGTGGACGTCCCAGGATCCGGCACCCTCGCCCGCCCGTTTGAGGCGTGCGAGCGCCAGCGCCGCCTTTCGGTAGAGCCGGTCGTCGGCGGGGTGATGACGGCCGTGACAGTCGCGGAACCGGTTGAACAGCGCGGCTTTCGAGGACCGGACCGCGCCGGTCGTGAACTCGCCCGCGGCCTGGGCCGCGAGCGAGCGCTCGTCCGCGGTGACGACCCGCTTCGGTCGGCCGGTCTCGTCGTAGTATCGTTCGTCGGAAAGCGATGCGCCCGTCTTCGGGCAGAAAGCGTCTTCTCCTATCATTGTTCGTCCTCCCGGTCGGGATGGTCGGGGCCGTTCCACGACCCGATGAAAGGGACCGTGACAGTGCCGGTGTCGGTCACCCATCCGGTCGATGCCGCGGGGGATACCCCCCTCGGGGGAGTGGCGAGAGGAAGTCGCCGGTCGGTAGTGGCCACTCCCGGTCGGCGGCACGACCGCTGCACTGGGCCTTGGGACGTCATCCGCGCAAGCGTGCGCGTCATCCGGTCCGGTCCTGTGATAAACCAAACTGTATTCTCCCGTAAAAAACGTTTCGTCGGTATAGAACGATGGGCTATTGTGGGAAACGGGGGACGCGGAGCCTACATCCCGAAGGCGACCGGGAGCGGGGGCTGGACGAGGAGTATCGCGAGGCCGGCGAGGAGCGCCGTGAGTCCCGTCGCGGTCGCGACCTCCCGACCCCAGTCGGGGAGGCGTTCGAGCGCGACCACGCCGGTCAGCACCACCATCCAGACGAGGTTCATCTCGCCGAAGAACGGCATGAGGAGGAAGAAGGGCCCGAAGCAGACCAGCACACAGCCGACCCCGTGGACCAGCCCGTTGGTGAAGCCGGCACCGAGGCCGTTCGCGTGGGCGTCGACGGACGCACAGCACGTCCGCAGCCGGGACTGCTTGTACGACGAGAGCTGATAGACCCCACAGCAGACGAGGACACCCCCGACGACGAGGGTGGTGTAGGTGCGCGTGACCCCGTAGATGCCGCCCGGCAGCACCGCGTCGAGCCCGAGCGGGAGCACGCCGGACCCCAGCCAGACGAGGTAGTACCCACCGAGAAAGCCCGTGACGGCGGTCGTGACCGCGAGCGCCGACCCCTCGTGGGCGGCGGCGTACTCCCGGACGAACCGGGTCATCGCGGGCTGCATCATCGCCCACATCATCACGCCCCACATCACGAGGTAGCCCGCGACCGCGCCGAGCGTGCCGACGTGGAACACCCCGCGCTCCATCGCCCCCGGCGCGGCCATCGGAATTCCCGCCTCCATCAGCCACGTCATCCCCGGCATCGGGAGGTGGCCGTCGTACACCAGCAGCCACCAGCCCACGTCGAGGAGGACCATCGTCGCCACGGCTGCGGTCGTCCGGTCGAGCGAGACGTCGAACCGGGCGGCGAGCCACGACCCGGTACCCTGGTCGGTCATCGGCCACCCACCGTCCGCTCGGGCGCTCGGCCACTGCCAACCGATTCGCGGTCGTCACGTCGGGGGCCGGGACGCGGAGCGAGGCGGTCGTTTTCGGTCCATCTCGTACGGTCCGTGTGGGGTGTCGTTCCCATCTCCGTTCATGAACGCGTCCGATCCCGAGTTAAAGTGTAAACATGCTGTTGGAAAATGATCCGTTCGAGCGCGCGGTCGCGGGTCGGCACCGTCCGGGTTCGTCGTGACCGGGGAACCGGAACGATTAACAGTTTTTAGGTCTGCCTAAATGTATGTCACGCGACGGCGTGAGACGAGTGGGGTCACAACGGGAGGCAGTCACGTGACCGAGTTCGGCGGGATCCGGTCGTGCATCGACGGTTCGCGAGCCCTTCCGCTCGGTTCGGGAGGGAGCCCGGAGACGAGCGAGCGCCCGCCCGTCGAACGCCGATGAGCGGGACGGCGCAGTACCTGCTGGCCGTCTACATCCTCGCGCAGCGAGGGGAGTCGCCGGTCGCGCCGGGTGCCATCGGCGACCTCCTCGGGAAGTCGCCGGCGACGGTCACCGAGATGCTCCAGCGGCTCGACGAGGAGGGATCGGTGAACTACGAGCCGTACCAGGGGGCGACGCTGACGGAACCGGGCCGCGAGCGCGCGGCGGCGCTCCACGAGACCTACGTCACCGTCTCGTGGTTCTTCCGGAGCGTGCTGGAACTCGACGAACACGAGGCGGAGGCGATGGAGATGGCCGGACTGGTGAGTCCGACGGTCGCGAGGCGGCTCGCGGCGACGCTCCCCTACGACGACCCGGCCGCGGACCGGTCGTGAACCACCATCGAGACGGGTTCCTTCGGCCGGGAGGTGATGGTCGGAACCACCTCGAGGTTCCGGTCGGAGGCGAGTTCGAGGTGGTAGTCCTGGTAGATCGTCGCCAGTAGCAGGCGGGCTTCGAGCATCGCGAATCGGTCGCCGATACACCGGCGCGGGCCGGCCGAGAACGGGAAGTACGCGAGATGTGGCAGCGACTGCTCGAACGCCCGCGTCCAGCGGTCGGGGTCGAACGCCAGCGGGTCGTCGTACCAGCGGGCGTCGCGATGAACCACCCACTGGTTCATGAAAACCTTCGCGCCGGCCGGGATCGGGTAGCCGCCGAGTTCGTCCGCCCCCTCGGCCTCCCGGACGATCCCGGGGACGGGAGGGAAGAGCCGCATGGACTCCTTCACGACCCGTTCGGTGTAGGCGAGGTCGGGGAGGTCGGCCATCGTCGGGCGCTCGCCGTCGAGGACCGAGTCGAGCTCCGCGACGAGTTTGGCCTCGGCCTCGGGATGCTGGGCGAGGAGGTAGGTGGTGTACGTCAGTGAAACCGCCGTCGTCTCGTGGCCCGCCGTGATGAGGGTGATCGCCTCGTCGCGGATCTGTTCGTCCGAGAGGGGATCGCCGTCGTCGTCGCTGGCGGCGAGCAGCATCGAGATCACGTCGTGCTCGCCGGGGTCGGCGCGTTTCTCGCGGACGATCTCGTCCACCACGCCGTCGAGGGTCTCGCGGGCGCGGGCCATCCGCCGGCGGGAGGGCAGGGGAACACCCTCTGGGAGCAGGAGGTTCGGGAGGCTCGAAGTCGCCGGCAGGAAGGCGTTGACGGCGCGTTCGATGTCGCCGACGTACCGGTCGATGTCGACGCCGAACAGCGCCTGCGAGACGATCCGGAGGGTGAGCTCCATCATGTCCTCGTGGATCGCCCGCGTCTCGCCGTCCTGCCAGTCCGCGAGCATCGTGTCGGTGAACGCCGTCATCATGTCGGCGTAGACCTGGATCCGCTTCGGGTGGAAGGACGGCTGGACGAGGTGACGGTTGCGCCGCCACGCCTCGCCCTCGCTGTTGAGGATGCCGTTGCCGGTGAGCGGGCCGAGCACGCGCTGGAACTGCTGGCCCTTCACGTAGTTGGTGTTGTTGTGGACCAGCACGCGCTCGATGTCGTCGGGGTGGTTGAGCTGATAGACCGGTCCCTGTGGGCTCTCCCAGTGGACGACGTCGCCGTACTCGTTCGCCATCCGCTCCCTGAACGCCAGCCCTCCGAGGACCGACCTGGGCATCGACCCGACCACGGGAAGCCCCGAGGGACCGGGAGGAAACTCGATATCTGCTGTGTCGTTGCTCATTCGACCTCTCCTACGCGGGCAGCGGGGTTGGGAGTTCCCCCTAGCATGATGGAATCCTTCATACGATCGTCGGACCGGCGCGAACCGAAGCCGAGGAGCTACCGGCGCGGGTCCCGAAGCGGTGGCATGGCCGCCGAGACCCTCCGTTCCGCGACGGTGTCGCTGACCGGGATGGCGCAGGACCCCGTCGTCGACCGGTTCGATCGGTCGGAGACGGTGTCGATCGAGGCGACCCGGTACCTCGGGCCGGTCGACGACGGGCGGTACGTCGGGCTCTCCGACCTCCGGGGCGACCTCGACGCCGCGCGGGAACTCCTCGCGGGGGTCGATCGGGTCGAACGCTACGACGTCGCCGGCACCGGCGAGCACGGCATCGTCTACGCCCACTACCGGAGCGCGGGCCTCACCGGCGACCTGCTCTCGATCCTGTACCGGAACGACATCGTGGTCGACTGGCCGATCGACCACCGACCCGCCGACGAACCGCGAACCCAGCTCACGGTGGTCGGCACCGCCGTCGGCATCCGGCGGGCGGTGGCGGCGCTCCCCGATCAGGTCTCGCTCTCGGTCGAGCGGGTGGGGCGGTTCGATCCGGACGGAGCCGACTCCCTCCTCACCGAGCGCCAGGCGGCGCTGCTCGACCTGGCGGTCCGCGAGGGGTACTACGAGGTGCCGCGCGGGACGACCCACCGCGCGCTCGCCGATCGGCTCGACCTCGCGCCGGGCACCGTGAGCGACCGGCTCCAGCGGATCGAACGCCGGGTGATGACCGCCTACGTCGCCGACCGGGCCTGAGCCGCGCGAGCCGGCCCGACGAATCGATGTGCGTTCGTACGCTATATTTCGAACAGAAACGAACGGGAAAACGACTAAGATTGCAGAAACGAAAACGGAAGCCGACGACCATTCATGCTACCCGCAACGCGACGACGGACGGTCATCGAACTGGTTTCCGAGAAGGGGGGCTGTTCGGTGAACGAGCTCGCCACGGAACTCGAGGTCTCGAAGGCGACCGTTCGTCGCGACCTCGGCGCGCTCGCGGAGGAGGGCCTGGTCGAACGCACCCACGGCGGCGCGGTCCCGGTGACGAGCGTGGGCCGCGAACGGAGCCACCAGCAAAAGGGGATCCGGAACCTCACCGAGAAGGCGACGATCGCCGAGCGCGCGGCCGCGGAGATGGCCGGCGAGCAGGTGGTGTTCTTCGACTCGGGGACGACCACGATGGAGGTGGCCAAACGGATATCGACCGACGAGGCCGCCCTGGCGGTCACGAACTCGCCGCTCGTCGCGCTCGAACTCGCCGCCGAGGAGCGTGACGTGAAGCTCACCGGCGGGACGTTGCGCGGCAGAACACGAGCCCTGGTGGGCCCGACCGCCGAGGGGTTCATGGAACGGATGCGCTTCGACCTCCTCGTGCTGGGGACGAACGCGGTGGACGCCGACGGGCTGATGACGCCGAACGAGGCGGAGGCGAGGATGAAGGAGCTCATGATCGAGCGCTCGAAGCGGGTCGTTCTCGTCGCCGACCACACCAAACTCGGCGAGCGCAGCGTGGTCCGGTTCGCCGACCTCGCGGCCGTCGACACGTTCGTCACGGACCGACCGCCCGGCGAGACCGAACGCGGATCGCTCGAAAACGCCGACGTCCGGATGCTGGTGGGTGAATCGTGATCCTGACGGTGACGTTGAACCCCGCCGTCGACCACACGGTTCGCCTCGACGAGTCCCTGGAAGCCGGCCGCGTCCAGCGCGCGAGCGAGGCACGGTTCGACGCCGGCGGGAAGGGGATCAACGTCGCGAAGTATCTCGACGAGCTCGGTGCAGAGACGCTGGCGACGGGGGTTCTGGGGGGCTTCCTCGGGGAGTTCGTTGCGACGCGGCTGACAGCCGACGGGATCGCACACGACTTCGTCGAGACCGACGGCCGAACCCGGCTGAACACCACCGTCCTCACCGACGCCGAGTACAAGATCAACCACCGCGGGCCGTCGGTCGACGGGTCGGTCGTCGACAGAGTGATCGAGCGGATCGAGCGCCACGACCCCGAGACGGTCGTCGTGGCGGGGAGCCTTCCCCCGAGCCTCGGGGTCGAGGCCGTCGACCGGATCGCGGCGTCGGCGGACTGGGAGACGGTCGTCGACGTCGGTGGTGAACAGCTCGACCGGCTCGCGGGGAGCTACACGCTCTGCAAACCGAACCGGGCGGAGCTCGCGGCGGCGACGGGCGCGCCGACCGCGACCGTCGAGGAGTGCGCCCGGGCCGCGGAGGCGCTCCGATCGACCGGCTTCGAACGGGTCGTCGCCTCGCTGGGTGCCGACGGCGCGCTCGTCGCCACGCGGTCCGGGACCGTCCACGTCCCCGCACCCGAGGCCGAGGTAGTCGATACGGTCGGGGCGGGCGACGCGCTGCTCGCGGGCGTGCTGGCGGCGCTCGCCGAGGGAAAGCCCGACGAGGACGCCCTCCGGGACGGGGTCGCCGTCGCGTCCCGTGTCGTCGGCGTTCCGGGCACCACGATCCCCGCCCGGTCGTCCGTCGGCGACCCGATGGACTGACCCCGGGTCGGGACGGATCGACCGTTTGCACGGTTTCCCGCCGTTCGTGAGGTTTCGATCTGAAACGATCACGTTCGGTAGTATTTAGGCGATATAGAACGATCGTCGAGGAGAGTTCCATGGCCACCAGCGATTCGATGGAGGCGGCGATCAGGTCGTATCTCACGTCGGTAAAGGAGGACCTGATGACCGGCGTATCGCACATGATCCCGTTCGTCACGATCGGCGGGATCTTCCTCGCGCTGGCCTACGCGTCGGCGTCGGTCTTCGGCGACGTCAGGTCGGTGTTCGACGCGACGGGAACCCTCGGCTGGTTCCTCGCGCAGGTCGGCAACGCGGGGTTGACGATCATGGTCCCGATCCTCGGGGCCTACATCGCGTACGCGATCGCCGATAGACCCGGGCTCGCACCCGGGTTCCTCCTGTCGTACATCATCCAGCAGGGCGAGGTGCTCGCGGCCGCCGGCGACGTCGTCGGGCTCTCGGGCGGCGAAGCGGGAGCGGGCTACCTCGGTGCGCTCGTCGCCGGGCTGCTCGCGGGCTACGTCGCGCGCTGGTTCAAGCGGCGCTCGGTCCCCGAGTTCATCAAGCCGATGATGCCCGTGTTGATCGTCCCGGTCCTGACGATGGTGATCCTCTCGCCGATAGTGATCTTCGTGCTCGGCGTGCCGGTGGCCATCGCGAATGCCGGCCTCACGAGCTTCCTGAGCGGGATGCAGGGGAGTCAGGCGCTTCTCGTCGGCGCGATCCTCGGTGGGATGATGGCGCTCGACATGGGCGGGCCGATCAACAAGGTCGCCTACGTCTTCTCGGTGGGGCTCATCACCGAACAGATCTACGCGCCGATGGCGGCGGTGATGATCGGTGGGATGATCCCCCCACTGGGGCTCGCGCTCTCGAACTTCGTCGCGCCCCAGAAGTACACCGCGGAGATGTACGAGAACGCCAAGAGCGCCGTCCCGCTCGGGCTCTCGTTCATCACCGAGGGCGCGATCCCCTACGGCGCGGCCGACCCGCTCCGCGTGATCCCCGCGATCGTCGCCGGGAGCGCGGTCGGCGGCGCGGCCTCGATGGGGCTCGGAGTCACGATGCCGGCCCCGCACGGCGGGATCTTCGTGGTCCCGCTCTCGAACCAGCCGTTCGCCTTCCTCGGCTGTATCGTCCTCGGAACCCTCGTGACGGCCGCGATCGCGACGCTCCTCAAACCCGACTTCGAGGTCACCGTCGCGGACCTCGAACGCGGGAGCGGGACGGCCGGGGCGACGGAGACACCGCGGTCGGCGGACGACTAACGCCACGATCGAACACAACACACATCATACAGCCACGAGATGGGACATGCAATGCTCTACGACATCGACCAACTGATGCCGACCGACCTGATCACGCTCGCCGAACCACCCACCGAGAAGGAGGCCGCGATCGAGCACCTCCTCGACGTGGTGGTCGACGCCGGGCGCGTCGCCGACCGCGAGGCGGCGCTCGCGGCGCTCCTCACGCGCGAGGAGGAGACCACGACCGGGGTCGGGAAGGGGATCGCGATCCCCCACGCCCAGACGGACGCCATCGACCAGGCCTCGGTGGCCTTTTGCCGGTCCTCGGCGGGCCTCGACTTCGACTCGATGGACGACGAACCCGCCCACCTGGTCTTCATGATCCTCGTTCCGGAGGGCGGCAGCGACGAACACCTCGGGATCCTCGCCTCGCTCTCGCGCTCGCTGATGCACGACGACGTGCGCGAGTCGCTCCACGAGGCGGAGACCCCCGAGGAAGTCCAGGCCACCATGGAGGCGGCGATCGACGATGACTGAACGCACGGTGACGGTGGTTCCGGAGGCCGGCCTCCACGCACGGCCCGCCTCACAGTTCGTTCAGACCGCGAACGAGTACGACTGCGACATCGAAGTCGGGGCCGCCGACGGCGACCTCGTGGACGCGCGGAGCATGCTCGCCGTCACGAGTCTCGGGGTCGGCCACGACGAGGAGGTCCGACTGGTCGCGGAGGGCGACGACGAGGAGGCCGCGCTCGACGCGCTCGAAACCGTGCTCTCGACGCCGGAGGGTGAGGAGTGACCCGGCGTTCATGACCGAACGAACGCTTGGCGGCATCGGCGCGACGCCGCTCTCGGCCGTGGGTTCCGTCGTGTGGTACCGACCCGACGACGCCATCGACCTCCCGGAGCCACCGGCAAGCGAGACGGTCGACCCGAGTGCGGAGCGCGAGCGCTTCGAGGAAGCGAGGGAGCGAGCCCACGACGAACTGGAGACCGAACGCGAGCGGGCGGCCGAACGTGTCGGGAGCGACGAAGCGGCGGTGTTCGAGGCCCACAGCCAGTTCCTCGACGACCCCCAGATCGAAGACGGGGTCGAAAACGGGATCGAGGGGGGACTGCCGGCCGAGCACGCCGTCAGGGAGGGCTTCGCGAGCGGTATCGAGCAGTTCGAGGGGATGGAGGGGCGGATGGCCGAGCGCGCCGACGACCTCCGGGACGTCCGCGACCGCCTCGTGCGGCTCCTGACGGGTGCAGAGCGACTGGACCTCTCCGCGCTGCCCGACGGATCGGTGGTGGTCGCCGAGCGGCTCACGCCGAGCGACACCGCGCAGTTGGACCCCGATTCGGTGGCGGGGTTCGTCACCGCCACGGGCGGGCGGACCTCCCACGCCGCTATCTTCGCGCGCTCGCTCGCGCTACCCGCCGTCGTCGGCGTCGGGGACGAACTCCTCGAGATCGAGGACGGGACGACGGTCGTCGTGGACGGCGAGGCGGGCGACGTCGTGGTCGAGCCGAGCGAGGAGACCCGTGAACGGGCGGCCGAAACCGACCGCGCCGAAGTCCGCCACGAACCGGTGACGACGGCGGATGGTCGGGGGATCGAGGTGGCCGCGAACGTCGGCCAGCCGGTCGAGGTCGAGGGCGCGATCGAGCGCGGGGCCGACGGGGTGGGGCTCTACCGCACCGAGTTCCTCTTCCTCGACCGCGAGGATCCCCCCGGCGAGGAGGAGCAATACGAGACCTACCGCGAGGCGCTCGCGGCGTTTCCCGAGGGTCGCGTGGTGGTCCGGACCCTCGACATCGGGGGTGACAAGCCGATCCCCTACCTCGACCTCTCCGAGGAGGAGAACCCGTTCCTCGGCGAACGCGGGATCCGACGGTCGCTCGGACCCGACGAGGAGCTGTTCGAGACCCAGCTCCGGGCGCTGATCCGTGCCGCGGGCGAGACCGAGGGCGACTTGGCCATCATGTTCCCGCTGGTCGCCACGATAGAGGAGTTCGAGGCCGGGCGCGAGCGGGTCGAAGAAGTGATTTCGGAGCTCGAATCGGCTGGCGAACCCGTCGAGCGGCCCGAGGTCGGGACGATGATCGAGACGCCGGCGACGGCGTTTCTGGCACCGGATCTGGCCGCCCGCGCGGACTTCCTCTCGGTCGGCACGAACGACCTCACCCAGTACGTGATGGCCGCCGACCGGGGTAACGAACGCGTCGCCGACCTCCACGACCCCTGCCAGCCCCCCGTGGTGCGCGCGCTCCGGCAGGTCGTCGAGGCCACCGAGGGAACCGACACCTGGGTCGGGATGTGTGGCGAGATGGCGGGCGACCCCGCGCTGACCGAGCTCCTCGTCGGTCTCGGGTTCGACGAGTTGAGCATGAGCGCCGTCACGCTCCCCGAGGTCAAGGCGCGAATCGAGTCAGTGGACACGAGCGAAGCGGAGGGCCTCGCCGAGCGCGTGCTCGACGCGAGCACGAAGGATGAGGTACGCGAACTACTACCACGAGACAACGAGGAACCCAACCAATGAAACTCGTCGCAGTCACGTCCTGTCCGACCGGTATCGCACACAGCCAGATGGCCGCCGAGAGCCTCGAACAGACCGCCGAGCAGCTCGGCCACGAGATCCACGTCGAGATCCAGGGGGCGATGGGGGCCGAGAACGAACTCGGGAAAGCAACGATCGCCGACGCGGACGCGGCGATCATCGCCGCCGACACCGCGGTCTCGCGCGACCGGTTCGAGGCCGCGGACGTCCCCGTCGTCAAGGCCACCGTGAAGGCCGCGATCAACGACACCGAATCCCTGTTCGAGCGCGCCAGCGAAGCCGTCGGGGACGGTGAGGCGACCGACCCCGAAACGGCCGAGGGCGAGGCGGCCGCGTCGGGCGGATCCGAGGACGGTGAAACGGGATCCGAGGTCGGCGCGAACACCGAGGGTCTGAGTCCGGACCAGATCGGCGGCGACCCGCGGAAGGGGCTGTTCGCCCGCGTGAAGCGCCGGTTCTCGTAGCGACGATAGGTCGAACTTTTCCTGCCGACGAAGGCGAGACGAGTCGTCAGTACCCGAGTCGATCGAGAGTAGCATCGAGCGCGTCGTGGTAGCGACCGCCGAACAGCGAGACGTGTATCAGGAGCGGGTAGAGCCGGTAGACGTACCGACGGCGCTCGAAGAAGCCGGACTCGATCCCGCGGCGCTCCCGATAGCGCTCGAAGAACGCCTCCCCGAACGTGCCGGTCCAGTCGATGTACGCGAGTTCGATCTCGGGGTGGGCGTAGTAGACCGCGGGGTCGAGGAACGCGGTGACGCGGCCGTCGCGCGAGAGGACGTTCGTGGTCCAGACGTCGCCGTGGATCGGGGACGGGGAATCCGGCTCGGCGAGGAGGCCATCGAGGTCGGCACAGACGGCCTCGACCCGCTCGTCGATCCCCGGTGCGAACTCGCGGGCCGAGAGGAGCTGTCGGAGCCGGTGGTCGCGGTAGAACGCGACCCAGGAATCGGTCCAGGGGTTCGGCTGTTCGATCGGGCCGACGACCGTGTCGCGTTCGAAGCCGTAACTCGGCCCCTGCCGGTCGTGGAGCGCGGCGAGACGGTCGGCGGCGTCCCTCGCGACGGCCGCGTCGTGGCTCGTTTCGCCCTCGACGTACTCGACGACCAGCAGGTCCGACGACGCGTGGTGGACGTCGGGAACGGGCAGGTCGGTGTGGCTAGCGAGGAACCGAAGCATCCAGCCTTCGAGGTCGAGCGGCGTCCCGCCGACCTTCGCGACGACCCGTCGACCGTCGGCGAGCGTCGAGCGATAGACCGTCCCTATCTGCCCGCCCGAGAGCTCCGTGAACGAGACGGGGGCCGAACCGAGGGCCGCACCGACCTCGGTTTCGGGGGGAGCGCTCATGTGGAGGCGGTCCGGTCCGCGCGGGGATGAACGTGGTCCATCGGGTTCGCCTGCCGGACGGCTCGTCGTCGTGTCGGTCGCGACGTGGTGCGGTGGGATGGCCGAACGATCCGGGTCAGTTGGACGGGTCGCGCCCGAGGGTGTGGAAGACCTCGTTCGGGCGGATGTCGGCGAACGTCGACATCCGGTTCGAGAGGTTGAAGAAGGCGGTGACGCTCGCGATGTCCCAGACCGCCTTCTCCGGGAAGCCCGCCTCGCGGAGCCGCCGGACGTCCGCCGAGTCGACGCGTCCGGGGGATTCGGTGAGCTTCACGGCCACGTCGAGCATCGCGCGGTGGGGTTCCGCGAGGTCGGCGGCGCGGTGGTTTGCGGCGAGCTGGTCGGCGAGCAGCGGGTCGTCGCCGTAGATGCGGAGGAGCGCGCCGTGGGCGACGACACAGTAATAGCAGTCGTTCGCGCCGCTGACCGCCACGATTATCATCTCTATCTCCTCGCGTTCGAGCGCGGTGTGCTCGACCAGCGCGTCGTGGTAGGCGAAGAAGGCCCGGAAGTGCGAGGGACGGTAGGCGAACGCCGAGAAGACGTTGGGCGTGAACCCCGCGTCCTCGGTCTCGCGCTCGATGCGCTCGCGTACGTCGTCCGGAAGCGTCTCGGGGTCGGGAACGGGAAACTCGCCCATCGGTTCCATATCCGACCGACGACGGTCGGTGTGGGCTTCAACCTTCGGGGGCTCAGCGGTACGAATCCAGCCACCGGCTGAGCACGAACAGCACGCCGTAGCCGATCAGCCCGAGGACGAACACCGTCGCGGGGATGACGAACGGCCCGAACGTTCGGAACAGCGTATCGACGACCGTCTCGAACGCCATCGCCAACCCCGTCATAGTCGGGTCTCGGCAGCCGCGGGCTTAACTCTTTGACTCCGGCACGACGAACCTCGAACCCGGATTCAGAGCTCGTCCTGGGATTTGAGCTGCTCGATGACGTCGTCGACGAAGTTCTCGGGGCTCTCATAGGGGAAGTCGCCACCGGAGAGCTTGGTGTTGAGCTCCATCGCGGTCATCGAGAAGTCGCCCGACTCGAACTTCGTCGACGGGCCGTTCGGCAGCGCCGGCACGAGGTCCATCGGGCTCGAGATCGGATAGTCCGCACCTTCGAACGCGTCGATCATCTGGGATCTGAGTTCGTCTTCGTCTGCCATAGCACCCAGAGTTGACCGAGAATCAGCAAAAACGTTGGGGAACGCCGAGTCCGTTGGTCGGAATTGTTGGGTGTTTAGCTGTCTCTTATACACATCTCTGATGGCGCG
>NZ_AOMB01000007.1 GCF_000336675.1 Halococcus hamelinensis 100A6
CCCCGTCGCGAGCGTGTGCTCGTCCGTGACGCCGGAGCGAACCAGGACGGTCGTCAGCCCGCCGCGCTCGCCGAGCGCGATGTCGGTATCGAGCCGGTCGCCGACCACGAGACACTCGTCGGGGTCGGACAGAGCCGCGAGCGCCGCGTCGAGGGCCTCTCCGGAGGGTTTGCCGACCACGATGTCGGGCTCGCGTTCGGCGACGCCCGCCACCGCGTTGATGATGGCACCCGACCCCGGCACCGACCGCCCGTCGTCGGTGGGGATCGTGACGTCGGGGTCGGTGCCGACGAACGCCGCGCCGGCTTCGAGCGCCCGGAGCCCCGCGGTCATGTCGTCGTAGGTGAACCCCCGGTCGTAGGAGGCCACCAGCACGTCACAGGCTTCGGGGTCCTCGACCAGCGCCAGCCCCGCGGCCTCGAACAGCGAACGGAGGCCCGACGAGCCGATGAGGAAGACCCGGTCGTCGGGGTGTTCGCGCGTGAGGTAGTCGGTCGTCACCGTGGCGGCCGACCGGATGGTTTCGGGGTCGACGTCGAAGCCCATCCCCGCGAGCCGGTCGGCGAACCCCGCGGCCGACCGTGTGGGGTTGTTCGAGAAGAAACAGGGGGTGTAGCCCGCCTCGCGGAGGGCGTCGATGCCGCGGCGCGCACCCGGAACGGGCGTCTCGCCCCGGTAGACCGTGCCGTCGAGGTCGATTATCACGCCACGGGTAGTCATTGGAAACGCTGGGGCGCGGAGCGGCTAAATCCTGGTGTTTCGGCCGACCTCACGACGAGCGAACGAGCGGTTCGTACCACTCCCGGTTGTCCTGATACCAGTCGATGAAGCGCTCGACGCCGCTCCGGATGTCCTCGGTCGGTTCGTAGCCGATCAGCTCCCCGGCCTTCGAGACGTCGGCGTGGGTGTGTTCGGCGTCGCCGGCCTGTCGCTCGCCGTACTCGATGTCGAGCTCGGGTGCGATGGCGTCCCGGACGGTCGTCGCGAGCGTCTCGATCGAGACGGTGTCGGTGCTGCCGATGTTCATGGTCTCGCCGTCGGCGGCGTCGGTGTCGAGGAGTTTCGCGTTCGCGCGGACGATGTCCGCGACGTAGGTGAAGTCCCTGGTCTGCGAGCCGTCGCCGTAGACCACGGGCGGTTCGTCGTTCGTACACCGCGAGACGAAGTTCGAGATGGCCATGTTGGGTCGCATCCGCGGGCCGTAGACGGTGAAGTACCGGAGCGCGACGGTCGGGATGTCGTAGAGGTCGCCGTAGACCCGGACGTAGTTCTCGGCGGCGAGCTTCGAGACGCCGTAGGGACTCACCGGCGTCGTCGGCTGGTCCTCCTGGTAGGGCAAGGAGACGGGCTTTCCGTACACCGACGACGAACTCGCGAACACCACGCGCTCGACGCCCGACTCGCGGGCCGCATCGAGCACGTTGAGCGTCCCCTCGACGTTGATGTCGTCGACCTTTCGGGGGTTCTCGACGCTCGTGCGGACCCCCGCCTGTGCGGCCTGGTGGAAGACGTACTCCGCGTCCGCGACGAGGTCGTGGACCGTCTCGGCGTCCCGGACGTCGCCCTCGACGAACTCGTAGCTCCCGCCGTCCTCGGCCGCGGTGCGCGCGGCCTCGATGGTCCGTCGTTTGATGCCCACGTCGTAGAACGGTTCGAGGTTGTCGAGCGCGACCACGTCGTGGCCCTCGCGAACGAACGTCTCGGCGAGATGGCCACCGATGAACCCCGCACCGCCCGTTACCAAGATCATTTTCGGATGCGAGAAAGCCAGGCGCATAAAACCTACCGAATGTCGCTCGTCGGGCCTCGGGAACCGTCATCGCCACACGCACCGGCCGCGTATCGAACCGTTTTTGCCCCGCCTGCGTCTCGAACGACCGATGCGAATCCTCCGGGTCGCGCAGAAGGTCTATCCGGACGTCGTCGGCGGCGGCCCCTACCACGTCCACGCGCTCAGCCGCGACCAGGCCGCGATGGGCCACGACGTGACGGTGCTCACGATCGGCGAGGACGGCCCGCGCCGCGAGGAACGCGACGGCTACACCGTGATCCGTCGGCCGGCGACCGCCGAACTCCTCGGCAACGACATCTCGGTCGGGGTCGCGCGATTCCTCCGGCAGGCCGACGACTACGACGTCGTCCACGCCCACTCACACCTCTACTTCTCGACGAACCTCGCGGCGCTGAAACGCCGGCTCGACTCGACACCGCTCGCGATCACGAACCACGGCCTCTACTCCCAGTCCGCCCCCGAGTGGGTGTTCCGGCTGTACCTCCGGAGCCTCGGCCGGGCGACGTTCAACACCGCCGACGCGGCGTTCTGTTACACCGTCGAGGACGCCTCGCGCCTCCGGGAGGTCGGGGTGCGAAGCGACATCCACGTGGTTTCGAACGGCATCGACGAGACACGATTCTCACCGGAGGGCCCGGCACGCTCGGGGATCGCCGGCGACCCCGCGGTGGTGTTCGTCGGCCGGCTCGTCGAGGGGAAGCGGCCCGGCGACGCGCTGGCGGCCATCGAGACGGTCCGCGAGACACACCCGAACGCGCGGCTCTGGTTCGTCGGCACCGGGCCGCTCCGGACGGAACTCGAAGACCGCGTCGCCGAGCACGGCCTCGACGACGCGGTGGGGTTCCTCGGCGAGGTCGACTACGAGGCGATGCCGGCGGTCTACCGCGCCGCCGACCTCTTCGTGCTCCCGAGCCGCGCCGAGGGGCTCCCGCGGACGGTGCTCGAAGCGCTCTCGACGGGCACGCCGGTCGTGACGAGCGACCTCACCCAGATACGGTCCGTGGTCGACGGAGCCGGCGTCACCGTCCCCGTGGGGAACCAGGAGGGCTTCGCGAGCGCGATCGACGATCTCGCGGACGACGAGGAGCGGTACGCACGCTACAGCGAGCAGGGTCGCGAGCGGATCGCCGAGGAGTACTCGTGGTCGGCGACCGCGAGGAAGACGACGACCCACCTGGCGGCACTCTGCGGGGCCGACCCACTGACCGACGAGCCGGTTTCGGACTGACTCGCGCTCAGCGGTTCAGAGATAGCCGAGGTCTTCGAGCCGGTCCTTCGTCGCGTCCGTCATCGACACCGACCCCGAGGCCTCGCTGTGTTCGAACGACTCCAGCCAGTCGTCGAGCACGGTTTCGAGCTCGGCGACTCGGTCGGAGCTCTCGTCGGCGAGGTCGGTCGATTCCTCGGGGTCGGTTCGTACCTCGTACCGTTCCCGCGTGCCGTCCGACCCGCGGATCAGTTTGTCGTCGTCGGTTCGGACCGCCCGGAGCGACCGATCGTACGGGAACCCGTCGGGCAGGGGACCGACCTGCTCGCGGAGCGCATCCATCGAAGGTTGTGGAGCCATGTACTCGGCGATGGCGTGGGTCCGGGGGTCGGCGTTCGCGTCGGGGTGGAACGACCGGCCCTGGATGGACTCGCGCATCGCGGGCGCGTCGAGATCGGCGGCGTCGAGCAGCGTCGGCGCGAGGTCGGTGAGCTGAACGAGGTCCTCGACCCGGCCACCGCCGTCGAACGCGCCGCCGGCCACGACGAGCGGGACGTGGAGGAGGCTGTCGTAGAGGGAGTACTGGTGGTCCATCAGGCCGTGGTCACCGATGTTCTCGCCGTGGTCGCCCGTCACGACGAGGACCGTATCCTCCCACTCGCCGGTGGCTTCGAGATAGCCACGGAGGTCGCCGATGCGACGGTCGAGGTAGGCGATCTCGGCGTTGTAGAGCCCGTGGAGGATGTCGAAATCCGCCTCGGTGTGCGATTCGTGACCGGTGATGTAGGCCCACGCGTCCTGTGAGACCGCCATCGCGTCGTCGTAGGTCACGCCGTTCGGGAGGTACTGTTCGGCGAGGGCGCGCGGCGGGTGATATTCGAGGTGGGGTTCGAGGTAGTTGACGAACGTGAAGAACGGCTTCCGGGAGGAGCGGTCGGCGAGCCACCCCCGAAGCCACTCGTTAGTTCGCCTCGCGCCGTCGTCGGTTCGCTTCCGAAAGAACTGGCCGTAGACCGCGTTCGCGGCGTTGATCGCCGGGTTGCCGTCGAGCAGCCGCGCGGCGAGGGCTCGAACCATCTCGCTCCCGCGTTTCGTTCGTGCCACCTCGCCGAGGTCGGTGTCGGTCTGGACGTACTGCCAGGTCTTGTAGAGAGTCTCGAACCCGCGCGCGAACCCGAACTCCTCGGAGATCCAGGTGTTGTTCGAGACGGCGACCGTCTCGTAGCCGTTCGATCGAAAGGCCTCGGCGAGCGTCGGGAGACCCTCGTCGAGATGTTTGTGTCCCGCGTGGGCACCGTGTTTCGAGGAGTAGGTCCCGGTGAACAGGCCGGCGTGGGACGGCAGCGTCCACGGCGCACTGGCGAACGCGTTGGTGTACTCGGTTCCCTCCTCGGCGAGTCGGTCGATGGCCGGAAGCCGTGTCTCACGGTGCGCGGACCGGACGACGTCTCGTGCGCGCGCGGTGTCCATCACGACGACCACGACGTTGGGGCGGGATACCATCGATCGGATGGCACAAATCGGGACGCGCCGGCCTAAATAGATTTTCAGTCGCGCCGACTCTCGCTCGGTCCAGCGGCGGTGCCACCCAGCTCCCGATAGAGCTCGATGTGTGAGGCGGTCGTGGTCCGGATGTCGAACTCGGTGGCTGCACGCTCGTAGCCGTTCTCCCCGAGCGGTTCGTCCGTTCTTAGGGCTTCGACCATCGCCTCGGCGAGGCGCTCGGGATCGTTCGGTGGAACCAATAGGCCGGTCCGGCCGTGGTCGACGACCTCCGGGATCCCCTGTACGTCGGTCGCCACGACCGGCAGTTTCGCGGCCATCGCTTCCAGGAGTACGATACCGAACGACTCTCGGGTCGACGAGAGCACGAACGCGTCCGCGAGCCGGTAATAGGGATGGATCGTTGGCACACGGCCCGTGACACGAACGTTGTCATCGAGACCGCGTTCCCGAACTGCCGACCGAAGTTCGTTCTCCAGTTCGCCCCAACCGACTATGAGTAGTTGTGCATCGGGTCGCATCTTAACGACATGACTCATCGCCTTGATCAGCGTATGCTGTGATTTCTGCGGGAAATATCGTCCGACATTCAGGAGAATAGGACCATCACCGAGACCCCACTCATGCCGTATGGAATCAGTTTTAGCTGTTCGTACCTCTGTCCCGAACTCCTCCGTGTCGAGTCCGTTGTGGATCGTACACCACTGGTGAGTTTGGCCCGGTTCGTACGCATGCGATTCGCCCGTAAACAGCCGTTCAACGGCTTTCGAGACCGCAACTGTGCGAGAATCGAGCGGCCGTGTGAGCCGTTCGAGGAGCCGCGTGATCGGGTGATAGTTGTTCGGAGCGCTGTGTTGAGTACTCACGACGGCGTCGATGCCGCCGAGCCGCCCGAAGACACGGCCCACCGTCTGAGAGTACGGGAGGTGGGCGTGGAGCACGTCGAACTCCTCGCGTCGAAAGAATCGGGCCATCCGAGCGAGCGCACGCGGGTCGAACTTGAACTCGGCTTCGAAGTCCACGACCCGCGCTCCGGCGGTTTCGAACGCCGGAACCAGCGTGTCATCGCCCTCGATGAAACACACCGTGTACTCGATATCGGTCGTAGAATCGGTATTTCTCACGATATCGAGCAGTAGCGTCGGTGCGCCACCGGGTGCGAGCTGATTGATCAGGAAACAGACTTTCATCGGGAGAGCTTGCTGAGTCTGGGATAGGAACCGGTGGAGGAAAACCTGTCCTTTCGTGGCCGATTTGTTCGGTCCGCCCGTCCGCTCGATTCAGGAGCGTGCTTTCGATCAATCTCGCACGAATCCTTGCGGTCACGTCAACCGTACAGACCGGTGAGCGGGTGTACCCAGCAGACCATCGTCGTGTCTCGTTTTTACCGGTGAAAGCTGATTTAGCCTGTATTCTGTGAGCCGACGAAGCCAGCGGACTCGTTCCGAGTGAACTGTTAGATGGAGCGCAGCGCCGTACTCGATTCGCTGTTCCCTGTCTGTCTTCTGACCGGTACGTTGCTGGCGGCGACACCGATCGGTTCCGGATCAGATACGTGGTTACTACCAATGCCTACATCGTTGTACTCGTGATTTCGTTCGTCCGCTGGGCGGGCTACCTATCAGTTCAATGCCGTAATCGCACTACAGCACGTTTCACCCCTCGTGCGGCCTCGTAACCTCGATTGCCGAGCAACGTTGCCCCAATATATGGGTAGGCTTCCCACAGTGCCGGATAGTGGAATACAGCACGGAGCAATTGTTCTCGCCCTTCGGCGTAGGCATGATTCGAGAGCGCGGACCGACCGAGTCGATACTGTATTGCTGCGACCATCTGCCGATGAAAAAGCCGGCCGTATTCACGGGCCCAATCCTCGTATTTCTCGCGAAACAGCGGAACCGTCCGATCGCGTTTCTTTCGATAACTCCGGCTGATCTGGTCGCCGGACGAGTCCGTATGCCGTGTAACGAGTACTGTTGGCACCGATTCAAAGGAACATTCCCGTGAGAGCCGGAGGTAGTAATCCCAGTCCTGCCAGCTTGGAAATCGCTCGTCGAGGAGTCCGACATGCTCGACCGCATCGTGTCGTATCATCACGGACGAAAACGTTCCGATGAAATTGTGGAGTAGTAGCTTTTTTGTCACTTTCCCCGTATGTTTCGGCGTTTTTTCGTGGTTAGTGCGGTCTCTCGAATCGACGTTCCGAACCCCGGAATAGACGACGCCCACGTTCGGTGGAGCGTTCTCGAATACGGCGACCTGTCGTTCGATCTTCTCCGGGTGCCACTCGTCGTCATCGTCAAGGAACGCAATGAACTCGCCGCTGGCGGCTTCGATCCCGGTATTGCGTGCCGCGCTTCCTCCTCTATTCTTCTCGTGGCGAAGACATTGAACGTTCGCCACGAATCGGTCGTCGAGCCTCGAAAGCACCGTCTCTACCGGTTCGTCGGAGTGGTCGTCGACGACGATGACCTCTATCGGTGAGTAGGTCTGTGCTTCGATACTCGCAAGTGCACGCTCAAGTCGACCAGGACGGTTGTACGAGGGGATGATAGCAGTAACGAGCGGTTCCGTTGAATCATCGACCATGTAGCCGTACCGGTGAGGAGTCACTTAGCACCACAGGATCCATAGCCGATGAGGTCGTGTTGTTCCACTCTACTATCGAATACCGGGACATGTGGTGTACTCGTGCTCGACCGCACTGATGTTCGGTGCCCCCACGTCTTCGAGATGCATGATGGATATAGCATTCGAGGTCAACGGCCACTTGCGAAGCCGGTTAAGCACTTTGTCGACCGCGCCGGTGGGAAGTGGCAACGAGGTCGCCAACCCTCTCGCCGGTCATCGGAGGCGTTCCGGCTGACGGTCGTCGGGAACGGCGGTCTCCGCTCCGAACTCGAAGCCCAGACACGGAATCACGGGCTAGAGTCGGCCGTCACGTTCGCCGGCCGGGTCCCGAACGACGACCTCCCGGGGATCTACGCCGCTCACGACGTCTTTTGCTATCCGGGCCGGTGGGACGAACCGTTCGGACGGGTCTTCCTCGAAGCCCTCGCGACCGGCACCCCGACCGTCGCCAGCGACGTCGGGAGCGTCGGCGACATCGTGGGTGGCGGTGGCCGGACCACCGACGGAACGCCACACGGGTTCGTCGACACGATACTGGGTCTCGTCCGCACTGGGAAACTCCGGACCGTCTCCGAGGCCGCGACACGGAAGGTCGAGGAGTACCGGGCCGAGACGGTCGTACCGCGGTTCGTGGCGCTGTACGAGCGGTCGCTCGACAGGTAGATCCTTCGATGTCCTACGGTCGCGGGATGGCTCGATGAGGGACGAGTCGGCGATTCAGGACCCGACGTCGACGACCTCGTAGCCGATGCCGCCCTGGCGGAGTTCGTCGGTGTGGGCCGAGAGCAGGTCCGCCGTCGCGAGCACCAGCACGTCGAGCCCCTTCGTGGCCGCCTCGCGAACCGCGGGCGCGGTGGCGAACCGGATGTCGATGTCGATCCCCGCGGCGCGAGCGGTCGCGAGGGCCTCGGTGCCGGCGGTCGCCACGAGGTCGTGGCCCTCGGCGAGGTCGGTCACGGTCGTCGGATCGACCGCCGAACTGCCGCCGCGCTGGACGCCGGGGACCGAGACCGCGGTCACCGACCCGACCTCGTGTTCGACGAGCCCCTCGAACTCCGTGACGCCGACGTCCTGGCCGGGTTCGGCGTCGGTGATGGCGACCGCGGTCGCGCTCCCGGCCTCGCCCGCCGTCGCCGACAGCACGCCGTCGCGCATCGTGAGCGAGACCGTCTCGTCCGCCGCGATCTCGGTGGTGGCGACCGCGGTCTCGACCTCGACGCGACCGATGACGTCCTCGGTGACGTGCCGAATGAACCCCCGGAGGTCGTCGGTCTGGCTCAGGAGCCAGTCGACACCCTCCTTCGTGACCTCGTACCGGCCGCGGCCGTGCTTCGCGACGTAGCCCTCCTCGGCGAGGTCCCCGAGGTACTCGCTCACGGCCTGGGCGGTGACGCCGATGGCGTCGGCGATCTCGCGCTGGCTCACGGCGGGCTGGCGTTCGGCGACCTCGACTAGGATCTGATAGCGCGTGGCGTTTCGCTTGCTCTCGAGAACGCCCGCACGACCGGCCTCGTCCGCGTTCGTCGGCATACCTGCCCCTCGACACCCATCGAGCAAGTAGTTTGGCGTGGCCGACGGTGGGGGTCGATTCGCCGCCGAACCACCCTTTCCGAACCCACGAAACGGCCGGCTGCTATCACCTATCTCAGTTATTTTATATAGTCAGAAGTCGTATATAGGGTCGGAGATACACATGAGCTACAAAGACACTCCCTTCGAACGCATGGACCGGATGATGGACGAGATGAACCGCCGTTTCGCCGCGACGAACTGGGGTGACTGGCAGGACGCGGACTGGCGGATGCCCGCGTTGGAGGACGGTTCCGGCGACCGCTGGGACCACAGCGAGTGGGACACCACCCTGAACGTCGAACGCGATGCCGAGGGGTTCACCGTCCTCGCCGACACGCCCGGCTTCGAACGCGACGAACTCGACGTCCGGTTCCACGACGGCACCCTCCACATCGGTGGCACGCACGAGGACGACCACGAGGGGTTCCACAGCCGCCGGTTCAGCCGCGAGATCGGCCTCGACGGCGACGTCCTCGAAGACGAGATCACCGCCCACTACCGTAACGGCGTGCTCGAGATCAGGGTGCCCACCGAGGACACAGCCGAGGTCATCGACGAGGGCCGCCACATCGAGATCGAGGACTGACGACATACTCTACTATCTGATAATTTCTGCTTGTGCTATGGATTCTGATAGTTGAAACGACGGCTGGAAGCGTCGTTTTGCCCGCGAGTACGCCGTTCTTCGCCAGAGCCGTATTCCGTCTTTTGTATAGCAATAATTGGTTTATCGGGTCCCCGCAGGACAACTCTCGAAAACCGCCGAACGCTTCGTAGAGCACTCAAGAAACCGGATCCTCGATATCGGCGTCCGCGAACGCTTCCTCGCGCTCGATGCAGGCCGGACACTCCCCGCAGGGCTCCCCGTCCGCGTCGTTGTAGCAACTGAAGGTGAGCTCCCAGTCGACCCCGAGACGGTCGCCGAGGCGCAGGACGTTCGCTTTCGAGCGGTCGATGATCGGCGTCCGGATACGGATCGAGTGCCGGTCGGTCGAGCGGTCGACCGCGCTCTGGGCGGCCTCGATGAAGCTCGGTCGGCAGTCGGGATAGTCGGCCTCGTCGTTTCGCTGGGCCCCGTGATAGAGCGTGATGGGCTCCCCGGGGTCGGTGTGGTGTTCGGCGATCGCGGCGGCCGTGGTGAGGAAGTGGAGGTTTCGCTGGGGGACGTAGCCCACGCTGTGGCGCTCGTCGGTGGTGTGGTCCCGGTCGTACGTCTTGTCCTCGATCGTCCCCGCCGCGAACCCCGCGAACACGGTCCGGTAGTCACAGCCGTGGAGCGGGATGTCGTGTCGGTCGGCCTGGGCTTCGGCGTTGGCCCGCTCGATGGCCTCCGTTTGCTGGCCGTAGTCGATGTGGATCGCCTCGACCGTCTCGTGGTCGCGGAGCGCCCGTTGCAGGCAGACCGCCGAGTCGATACCGCCCGAGAGGAGGACGAACGCCGTCGAGTTCGTGTCGGTGTCGTCGTGGACGGTTTCGTGGGTCGTTGGTCGATCGGCTGCCGGGTCGCGAGACGGGTCGTGTCGTTCGGCCATCGCTATCGCCCCGCCTCGTCGTTCCAGAGGTTGACGTGGAGGCGCGGGGTGTACCGGTAGCCATGTTCCATCGCGAGGTCCGCGACGACCCCGCGGTTCGCGGCGATTTCGGCTTCGGTTCGTCCCTCGGGCATCAACAGGACGTCCCGATCCGGTATCCGAGCGCTCGTCTCCTCACGGATCCGGTCGACGAGGTCGTTGATCTCGTCGAGATCCGAGGGGTCGGTGACGACGAACTTGAGCTGTGTGGGGTAGTCCTCGACGAGTCGCGCCAGCGCGTCGAGGTCGATACGGCGCGCTTCGTGGCGCTCGCGCCACTCGCCGTCGCCTTTCGGGTCCCGTTCAGGGGTAGGGGTGCTGCTGGCGAGCTTCGGGCTGATGCTCGCGAGGTCGATCGCGGCGTCGCGGTGGATGGTCCCGTTGGTCTCGACGGTGACGTGGTAGCCCTCGTTCCCGAGCGCGTCGACGAGGGTGACGACCGCCTCGTGGATCAGCGGCTCGCCACCGGTTATCACGACGTGGTCGGCCCGGTCGTAGCTCGTCACCTCGTCGACGATCGCTTCGATCCCCATCCAGGCGTGGGTCGGCTCCCAGGAGGTGTGGTACGAGTCACAGAACCAGCATCGCAGGTTACAGCCGCTGGTTCGAACGAAGACCGAGGGTACGCCGGCGAGCGTTCCCTCTCCCTGGAGCGAGTAGAAGAGCTCGTTGACCGGCAGCCCCGCCGCGTCGGGGTCGGCTTCGTTTCGGACTTCTTCACCGGGTTCGGCCTCGGCGTTGACCGGCATGCTACCTCGGGGCTTCCGTCCGGAGCTCGCTCGTTTCGGCGACCGAGACGGTGACGTCGGTCACCGTCGCCGGCAGCCGGTCGGCCAACCGCCGTTCGAGCACGATGCTCATCACCTCGGCCGTCGGGGGCTGGTCGAGCACGACGAGCGCGTCGCCGTCGCCACAGTCCTCGAAGGCCTCGACGAGGGGGTCACCGCGTTCGAGCAGGAACCGATGGTCCCACTCGTCGATGACGGCCGTCACGGTCCCCTTGTCGACGACCCAGCCTTCCTCCCGAAGCGTGCCGGTGACCTCGACACAGACCTCGTAGTTGTGACCGTGTGGACGGCTGCACTTGCCGTCGTGGCGACGCAGTCGGTGGCCCGCGCTGAGGCGGATCGGCCGTTCGTGTCCGATCGAGAGCGTCCGTTCGTCGTCAACGACCGACGACGAGTCGCCAACGGTCGACGACGAACCGGTTCGATGTTCGTTCGAGGCGATTCGGGGCATAGCCGGCTATTAGTCCACAGCAGCATAAGGGTGGTCAAACGAGCGAGGCGGGCCTACTCCTCGTGGTCGAGTCGGCCGTGGCGGTCGTCGATATCGTCGAGCAGGTCGAGGGTCTTCCGCATCGAGGCCCGGATCGCCTCGCTCCGGTTCACGAACTTGCCGTGTTCACCCACGTGGCTGTCGAGGTCGTCGAGGAGTTCCTGGGGGACGTCGACGCTGATCTTCGGCATACTCGATAATAGCCAGCGAATAGATTAAAGTCGCTTCGCTGATCCGGGCGCGATGTCCGTCGCTGCCGAAAGGGGAGTTACTCGGTGTGGGATAGTATCTGCAGATGGTAGGCGGAATCGACGCGGTAGCATCGATTTGGGTGTCGTCTCTCCGATTCGTCCGTGATTCAGCGGTGACTCTCGGTTCGATGGCTCTTCATCGCCCGTTCCTCCAGAAACGGGGTGCTACACTCCGGACAGCGGAACAGGCGGTCGTTGAGGGTCTGCTGGAGGGTGGTACTGGTATCGTCGGCCATGTGAACGTAACCCACACACGAGGGGTAGTAACGTTTTCTATCCGTCCAGTTCCACCCGAGATCGTTTACGAACGATATCCGTGTTGGATTTTTCTGCTCTATTTGTCGAACGATGGGATTTTCGACTCTACGGAGGAGATCGTCCCAGAAAAGCTATATCGACCTGCCTGGCGTTCGAATCGGGGGTGGCGAGTCGCGTTCCGGCCTCCCGTTTCGATAACCGGGGCGAGAGCGGATCGCCGGAACCGTGTCGATCCCCGAGAGCGCCCTCTTCCGTCCGAACGACTAAGACGAACGGCCGACCACGGTCGATACGGGTATTCGCTATGGAGGACGACGCAGAACCGGTCTACTGCAACTCGTGTGGGAAGGTAACGTACGATCTCGTCGAGGTCGAACAACCCCTGTCTGGGGGAACGACGTTGGCCTGTCCCCGTTGTAAGTCCACGGACACCGCACCCACCGCCCGACGGGCCGACCTTCCGGACTCGACCGGGAACTATCCGTCCGGACTGCTCGAATAGCTGATTCTCAGTGTGACTCCGAACGGCACTCGGGACAGGCACCATCCTCGAGGTACTCTTCGAGAACCGTCTCGCCACAGTCGTCGCACGCTTCGAGCGGGGTGTCTTCCGATTGCGCCACCATACCTGCTGATGCAGGCCGATTCATTATAACGGTTCGGGAAAGGCAGCCTGTTCGTCCACGAGAAGAGGGGAGATGTTCGTCCCCGCTGGCCGAACCGTGCCCCCGCCGTGAACAGCGTGCAGAGTCGCGAAGACACGCGAACGGGCGGCGACTGGCCATCGAAAGCACGGGTCTGATGGGTTCGTCGCCCGAACGAGCTAGCAGGCATGCGACCACCGATGTACCGGTGCGAATCGTGTGGTGAAGGGGTCTCCCTCACCGTCGTCACGGAACGGCCCGACAACCGATCGACGCTCGAATACAGCTGTTCGTGCAGAATGAAGCGTATTCGAGCCGCCGAGCTCGAGCAACTCGGCGACCTCCCCGAGGAGGAGCTGCCTCACAACTGGGAGCGCGTGAACGTGTTCCAGCCGGGTGCGACCGCGTAACCGGCTTTCGCGGCGAGCGACGTTCTCGACATTCCCAAGAGCGTGTGGTCTCGCATCGTGCAGTAGGGTGGATGGGGTACGAACCCACCCACGTTTAGCGAACGATACGGGGAAGTAAACACAAGGGTCGGTGATCGACAACCTAAGCATCTAGGGCGATCAGTGACCCGTCGGACGATAGAAACGTCGTCCATGACGAAAGACAGCGGTAAGCAGGACGGCGTCGGTCGACGGACGGTTCTTCGGCGCGTCGGCGCGCTCGGCGTCGCCGGGGCGGTCGGTGTGGGCGGGCTCCAGTACTTCGGTACCGAGCCGGTGTTCGCCCTCGAAGAGCGGACCTTCACCGCCGACGACGTCTCCATCACGTCCGGGGATGGCTCCATCAACGACGTCTGGTTCAAGCCGGTGCCGACCTACTCGTGGTCGGCGCTCGATTCGTCGCCGGAGTCGATCACGTTCACCCTCTCGGCGGAGAGCAGCGCTCTCGACGGCCAGTACGAGGAGCTGGGAAGCGAGACCAAGTCCCTCTCGGAGGGCGGTCAGTCGGGGGAGGGCGAGTACACCTTCGACGACAAACTCAGCCTGATCTCGGAGTCGGCGTCGTGGAGCAAGGAGCGCTTCGAGGCCGAAAACGACGGCGAGTCCGAGGACGTGGGCCCGATCGGCGTGCGGATCGAAGCCGAACTCGAGACGTCGACGGGCGATACGCACACCGATACGAACGACTCCGA
This sequence comes from Halococcus hamelinensis 100A6, assembly GCF_000336675.1. NCBI lineage: Archaea > Methanobacteriati > Methanobacteriota > Halobacteria > Halobacteriales > Halococcaceae > Halococcus > Halococcus hamelinensis. Next base: position 13,849 of record NZ_AOMB01000007.1, read on the forward strand.
GTTCGTCGTCGACGTCACGAACGAGGCGGTCGAGTTCGGTGACGACGGGAGCGACAGCGGCAAGGGCGGCGTCGGCGGGGTCGCCGGCACCGGTGGGAGCTAAGCACTCGCGGAGGTCGCTCGCGTCGAACGGGTCGTCGACGAACGGTTCGTTGCGTGGTCGTGTGACCGACGATCGGCGAGTCCCCACGGCCGCGTTGCCGCCGACGAACCATTTTTGTACCGTGCCACTGACGTGTATCTATCCGAGGATGAGAGCGATCGGACCAAGCTCGACGAGCGAGGGATGAGACGATGACCTGTCCCGTCTGTGGCTACAGGGGCGTCTACGACGACGAGATGAACCTCCGATGTAGTCACGAAGGGTGTGAGAACTACGGCGAGTTGATCGTCACCGACGAGCCGCCCTCCGCGGAGGTCCCCGAAACGGAGACGGGCAACTGACGATACGGCCGGCCGCTCCAGCATCTCGTAGTCTTCGGTTGATTCGGGCATAGCGTACCTCGAACTGGGCGCAATCGTGCTCTTCATCCGCCAGACCGATCGTGAGCGGCAGGATCGGCGACGCGAGTCCGGAGCTGAGTGCCCGAGCGACTGGAGCTATCGCTCGATGGGAACCGTGAGAACCCGAAAAGCCTAGGCCGGGCTTTGAACCCTAGGTTCAATAGCCCACGTATAATAGAGGTAAATAAGAAATGAGTGATGCAGAGAGAATGCTTGACGCGCTCAAGCGCCAACTTCGGGGGGATCCCCAAGAGCTGAAAGACCACGAAAAGTCGCGTAATGTGAGTGAAAGCGACCGTGAAGCACTGCTTAAGTTCGATCGAAGGATGCAACTCTTGGATTCTAAATATAGCGACTATCGCCGAGAGAAGTTGTTGCGACACTGTACTCGCATCGCCGAAAACGTGAGACCAGGAGTGCTCACTGATTCGCTCGAAAGCCGCAAAGCGGCCGAAGATATCGTGTTGTGGATCAAGAGCGAATACGACAATGAGAACACGAAACACGATTACCGGACTGCGCTCCGAATCTTCGGAAAGCGCGTTACCGAGAAGGGAGTCAATGGCGAGTCCGATCGAGCTCCGGCGTCTATTGATTGGGTTGATTCTGGCACGAGCAGTAGCCACAATCCGGTTCCCGATCCGGCCGATATGCTCGAGTGGGAAACTGACGTGAAGCCCATGATAAAGGCGACGCAGAACGCTCGTGACGCGGCTCTCATCGCTGTTGCATTCGACGCTGGAGCACGAAGTGGTGAGCTCAAAGACCTCACTGTCGGGAACGTGAGCGACCATGAGCATGGGTTGCAAATCAGAGTCGATGGAAAGCGTGGACAGCGGTCTGTCCCACTCATTCCTAGTGTCCCATATCTTCAACAGTGGCTGCACGGTCGCGGTGGCAGTGCACACCCTGCTCCCGATAACCCAGATGCGCCTTTGTGGTCGAAGTTGAGTAGCTCGGAGCCGCTCACCTACAGACGATTCAACGACGTCTTCAAAGACGCTGCAGAGCGAGCAGGTGTCGTGAAAACTGTCACGCCAACGAATTTTCGGAAATCGAATGCCACGTTCCTTGCTCGGGAAGGTATGAACCAAGCGTATATTGAAGACCGACAGGGACGGGTACGTGGAAGCGACGCGACGGCCCACTATGTTGCTCGCTTTGGCGGCGAGAGCGATTCGGAGTACGCAAAGGTTCACGGTGTCAAAGTCGAAGAAGACGACACCGAACCGTTCGGTCCAATTGACTGTCCCCGGTGTGAGAAAGAGACGCCCCGCGACGAGCCGAAATGTGTGTGGTGTGGGCAAGTACTTGACTACGACGCCATACCAGAACTCGAAGCACAGGAGCGCAAACTCCGGGACGCTGTATATCGACTCGCAGGTGAAAACCCAGAAATGTTGGATGATGTGCGTCGCGCCCGTGACCTCATGACTGTCTTCGAGGACAACCCGGACCTGTTCGAGGATGCACAGGGCTTTGTGGAGGCGCTGTCTGACGAATAGGCTCATCCACCATCCTCTCGGAGCTTGTCGAATTCACGTTGCACCTGCTCTAAGTCGTTAGGTGTTCCACCGTTTGCGAGAAGGGCTAGCGCATACCCTCGTGCTTCAGTATCGCCATATGCGAGCATCCGGACAAGCAAGTCATGGTTCTCTGCTACGTACTCCTCTACTTCGTCTGGAGCATCTTCTATACTCATTATTGCTGGCCCTCATTAAACAGGTACGATGCTGAGTCGTTGATGAGGTGGTCTCGGTTATTTCGCTGATCCATCAATCCAACAACCGATACCAGTCGGTCTTGGCAGTAGTTGCGAACTCTACGGCCTGCCGGCTGCCTCACTTCGCTCTCCGCCTGAGCAGGAAGAGCTATGTGGGCAGTGAGAGAACAGACTCGGTGGTAGGAAGGGGTCTGTTCCCTCGTTTTGATTCTGATTGTTCAACAAGATCCACGCCAAGAGTCGATAAATACGTTTTCCCCGGAGGTTTTTTATACATTGCCGTATTATGTGAATTCGGTAGGGAGGGGTCTGTTCCCCGCCCGCGGTTTGTTTTCCGAGCGGTAGCCTTGCTCAATAGCGTAGACGAGCCAGAGACATAGCCAAGAATGTCAAAGAGCATACGGCTGGCGAACCACATCCACTCATTCCTATTAGCCAAGAGTGAGACTGCCCCGCGCCACGCTGCGGTCGTCTACCGATAGAGCTAAAACTAGAGTTAGACGACACCTTCACACGCGAGGATCGCCCGCTCCCTGAGGTTTGGTGGTTCAATAACCGGATCCCAAACGTAGCCATTGTCGAGAAGCGCAACCCGACAAAGCCGAAGCCGACGCTGTGGTGCCCGAACTGCTGCGCGGGCTACGTCCACCGCGAGAAGGCAGATTCTCGCAAGAAGAGCTGTAGCGTGATCAGCCCGCACATCTTCAAGCACGGGGTCGATATCAGCAGAAGCGGTGCAAGATGACACAGAACGAATAGAATCTGACCCCCACAGACATCGTAACAGGGATAAGGATGTACTATCATCGCCTTGTACGTGTGATCTGGGTGAGAGAGATAGTCACTGACTAGTGACGGTACGATACGTGATATCACTGTTCCTCTGATTCTCTTCCTCTAACGCAGAGCCTTCAGTCATCGACGTGTCTATCCGAGAGAATTGTCCTTCGAACTGCAACACCGACTGCTTCCGCGAGTCGAGGTGGCACAGCATTTCCAATCAGACGGTACGCGTTTGTCCGGCTCTCCGGGAACCAGTATGTATCTTTGAACGATTGTAGACGAGCCGCTTCTCGAGGAGAGAGTGACCGTGCCTCCGTTGGGTGGATGAACATGTGTCCATCCTTCTGAATGTGTGCGAGGATCGTTGACGCTGGCTTCGTGGGATTTGCCTTCTTGTACTTATCAGGAAATACGTCATTGCGGTATGGTTGGAGTCTAGTACTTACTTGGCCGATGTTCCACCCGACACCACTGCCAAGCAATTTGTATATTGAGAGGTCGAAGTGATTGTGCCAGCGTGCGTTGTGGTTACGGAGTGACTGGTTCTCCCAGTCCTCACCATCTGTGACGTTCCGAGCCCATTCCTGATATGGAGAGACAGGAGGAAGCGTATACTCGGTCGCTTGGTTCGGTGGCATCTCCCCGGCGGGAGAAATCGGCGGCAAGTCCATAATCGCGTCTGCCACGGTGAGGTATGGATGTCTGTATTCCCGGTCGGGCTCAAAGGAGGGAAGGATAGACGATGAACCTACTCTGAATGTCTCTTGAGATTTGTCATGGCTGCCCTTCAGCTCGGGACGAACCTGCATTCGCTGGCCTTTCTCTCGATCGGTTGGCTTTCGGTGGGTGAACCACCGAGTGAGCTCTGGCAGTGACTTTCCTGTTCGCCGGCCAATAAAGAAGAGCCGCTCTCGATGCTGTGGAACGCCGAAATCCGCTGCATCAACAAGGAAACAGTCTACAGTATAGTCAAGCTCCTCCATCTCCTCGAGGATAACCTCTGCGACAGAAACTTCCTCACCAACCGGGGATTGCTCGATCTCCTGTCCTGTCTCGGTCGGGAGAGACTCTTGGAGTGTGTCTGACTCGATAGTGACTGTGTCAGTCAGCATCCCAGGTACGTTTTCCATAACGAACGCCTTTGGTTGGAAATGCCTGACATACCGGAGGAAATCAAGATATAGAACGTTTCGTTCGTCCTCGTCGACGGAGCGATCCTTGAGAGAGCCGAGTTTTGAACGACCGATCGTAGAGAACGATGGACAGGGTGGACCCCCTGCAATGAGGTCAAGGTCACCTGGCTCAATGTCGGGCCCATCTTCGGCGGGATTGGTCTCACGGATATCCGCCCGAATAGCGAAATCACCGTGGTTCTCACGGTGGGCTTCAACCGCAGACTTATCATAGTCGATCGCCCAGCGTACGTCGTAGCCGGCCCATCGGAGCCCTTCAGTAAGCCCTCCAGTGCCACAAAAGAGATCGATCGCAGATAGTCCCGAATCCATTGTGCGAGCGGAAGGCTGGGAGTAACGAAAGTCGTTTGGAACTGTGCTCAGTTCTTGAAGGCGTTAACGACGACAGCCATGTTCACAAGGTCCGGTTCATCGGGAACAACCTGTTCTTCTCCATCGAGCCGGGCCATCTCTGCATTTTTCTCCTCTCGTAATTCAGCAAGTTCGCTGCGATGCTTTGCGAGTACCGCACTCATATCTTCGCCTGCATGGTCGCGCTTTTCGAACTGCCCGATTCGTTCCTCGAGGTCTTCCATCCGATACTCGAAGTAGTTCTTGGCGTGCTCTCGACGAATACGGCTCTCTCGTTCTCGGTCTGCGCGTGCTTCTTGTGCAAGGTCGTCGATAAGCTCCCATGCTATGTCGTCTGCTTTCGAGACGAGCTGTTCAGCCTGCGCGGTCACAGTGCCAATCGAGGAACGTCCACCGATAGCTGACGGGGGCAGCCCACCCGTGATATGGATGTTCTCGGTCCGGGTTGTACCATCAGTGGTGACGTAGACCTGTACGAGCTCCTCAGTCACCGTCTCACCCGTTCCCGAGAGATAGCCAATCCGGTAATGACAGAGGAGTCCTGGTGTCCTCAGTTCCTTCCCTCCAGTAAGGACAGCCGTCTGCCCACCAACAGCATCTGTATCCAGACAGTACGCCATCATTGCCCGGACCACGGGATGGCCGAGTGTGATAAATTCGAGAGTTTCGTCTACAAGTGCGTTCTCGCGATCGAAGGTTGCACCGTCATATCGGCTCGCAACATCCCCATTGGTAACTTGGGTAGGCACGACTAGGTCAAACACATTATCACCATCTTCGGCGGGGCCGGGGCGAATGTTTTCGAAACCACCACCGAATTCTTGACAGACGGTTTTGACGAGATATTCGATGTCTTCGTCACTAACCGTATCTGTAGCACTCTCCTCGACGATATCGAGTATCTCTCGATCTTCCTTACTCAGGTCAAATTTATCCCGGATGAGGAGCTCTTCGTCAACGCGACGGACAGCCTCCTCTTGATCTTCGACGATGGCCTCAAGGTCGTCGATGACGGCATTGGGGCTCTGACCGGTCGCGAGTGCGGACATGATTTGTTCCTCTAGATCGATGTCTTCGAGGACGAGCCCGAGGACATCCGAGCTCATCCCAAGTGTATCCTCGATCTCATCGATCTTCTCGAGGAGTTGCTCAAGGATGATGCTCTCCCGGGTGTCCTTGAAGAATAGATTTCGGATCTCGACAGTATTCTCCTGCCCATAGCGGTGGAGGCGTCCAATACGTTGATCGATCCGGGTTGGGTTCCAAGGTAGGTCGTAGTTCACCATGATGTGAGCGAACTGTAAGTTCAATCCCTCCCGAGCGGCGTCCGTTGCCAGCATCACGTTGGCCGATCCTTCGAACTTCTTGAACTGCTGTTGGCGCTGCGACTGGGAGAGATCGCCGTAGACCTCCGCGATATCCCTATCCCCGAACACCCGTCCCTTGAGGTACTCGAGTGTATCTGTGTATTCAGTGAAGATGAGGATCTTCTCGTCGGGATCCTCCTCTAAAATTCCATTCACATACTCCCGAAGGCGATCTGCCTTTGAGTCTACTTGGATAGCCTTTGCTTGGTTGTAGAGATCTCGGACTATCGAGAGCTCTTCTTCGATCTTCTCCGGATCGCTAGAGGCAGCAGCACCACCAAGCTCTTCTTCAACGTGCTCACGCTGAGCCTCGGTAAGCATCTCGGGGTCCTCTCGATACTCATTAAGCAGGCTCTTCGTAACAGGAGAGAGATCGTTTGGGTCGGCACCGCCTGCTTTGATTGATTCCATGCGGTTCCGAAGAGATTGCTGAATCGCGTATATCGAGGAGACGAGGCGTTTCTGGTAGAGGACCATTGCGAACCCCGCAGCGTCGTTCTCTTCCCGACTGGCGAGGTTGTAGTGCTCGGTGATGTACTCCGTGATGTCGTCGTAGAGCTTCCGTTCCTCGCCTGAGAACCCGACTGGAAGCGTCTGAATGTTCTTTTCAGGAAACATCGGCGATCCGTCGGCCTCGTACATTTCATCCTTCAATCGACGAATCATCAGGTCTCGCAGTCCCTCTCTGTCGACGTCGCGCTCGTCGCGGAAGCGATAGGGGTCAAGTAGCGAGATCATGAAGTAGAACTGATCCCGTTTCCCGTTGTGCGGAGTCCCTGTGAGGAACAGCATTCCATCAGAAGTCTCGGAAACTGCCTCACCAACCCGATAACGGTCGGTCTTGTCGATCCCGCGCTTCCCTTCACGGCGAGCGGTGAGGTGATGGGACTCGTCGAAGAGGGCGATGTCCCAGTTCTCTTGGACATTCTTCAACGCCGAGCGCATGTCTTCCTGCTTAGCGAAGTCGATGGAGGTGATGATTCGGTCTTCATGCGACCACACGTTTTCGGCAGGATAGGCGTCCCTCTTTGCCTCGACGTAATCGCGATCGTAGACGACGTAGTTCGTACCGAACTTCTCGCGGAGTTCCTCCTGCCACTGCGTAGTAAGCGGTGCAGGGGCGACGATGAGCACCCGGTCAGCCTGCCCGCGAGCAGCGAGTTCTTCGATAACTATTGCTGCCTCGATCGTCTTCCCGAGACCCACCTCGTCGCCAATGAGGTAGCGGTGGTCGTAGGAGGTAAGGATTTCGTGAGCAGCCTTTACCTGGTGGGGGGCGATATCGATGCGGTTGTTCTCTAATGCGACGAATCGGTCCTGCCGATGGGCGAGATCCAATTCGGCGGCCCGAGCACGGAGATAGAAACGTTTCGGGTCGTCGAACTCACCCTTCTCGAGCAGTGTGTCGCTGCTATCTATTAGCTCAACAACTGCAGCAGGGAGCTTCTTGGAGTTGTCGTCGTCGGTTAGGATATGAAGCAGGCAACTCCCAGATGGTCGGTGGGTGGCTTTTACGAGTTCACCTTCTCCGCCCGCGAAGCTCACTCTATCCTCAACCTCGAAGCCGCATGCGCAATCGGACACTGGTAAATTCCGACGTATGGGTTGAACTTAACTTTCCGGTTCATCATCAATAGTGGAAACTTTGAATATCAAGCAGATCCTCAAACACCCACCAAATATTCGATTTAATTCAAGTAGCTATGAGTCTAAGTGTCTATTAGCAAAATGAAACAGCACTTGAGAAGATCGCCGAGGACTACTCGAAACGTCCACTCGACTTCAATAGCGAAAACGATCTCCAAGCACGGCTCTATGAAGAAGCACGGTAACAGCCCCGCTCGAAAAAAGAACTCGAAACCACCCAGACGAGCGGATTCACGGTCAAAGATGACGGCAATCAACCTGCGCACGCCCAGTGTTACCATAACGACCTCGAATCGTCCCTGAAGCAGGCTCCGCTAAGCCGGGTTCGAACGGAGCTCACGGTTTGGCATCCGCTGGCACAAATGATTAGTTCTGACGAGAGACTATTAGACCAAGACAACAGGACCGAGATACTGGATCTCGCTATCCTCAAAGACCCATTTGATCGCCCTGTTCACCTCGTCAATGGCCGCCATCGAATCGGGATAGAGATGGTCGAGACGGCGGTTGAATTGAAATATCCACGTAGTCTGCCGTGTATGCCCTCTAACAGGCAAGGAAGCGTTGCAAACTTATCCGACCACAAACTCCGTCAAGCAGTCAACTTTCAGCGGGTAGGAATTGATGCGGATATTGAAGAACTGGAGGCCCTCGGAAAAGAATATAATATCTCCTCGTACCTCTTCATCGTCTCTCAGTATGATATCTTCCGAAGGGGAAGGTACACTGAGGAGCGACATCAGTTATTAGCCGACGCGGCCGTGGAAAAGCTTGAGAATATGTGTTCTAGAACATCAGTTCTGTATTCCTATCCTATGGGCTATGAGTGGTTGGTCAGTCATCCATAGGTTCCGAACATAACACTTAGCACTCACCGTCATGTCAGTATATCACGCGGTACCCTTTTGAAGGATGGAAATCATGGACAGGCCATCATGCAGCGTGCGTTCCGCATCGGCGAAGCCTATCGGGACACTGGAAACTTCAGGAACGCGGAAGACCAGTTCTTACGGTGGATCCGCGGCCCTCTAAGTAGCGGAATCAAAAACACTGGTGGAATCCGTGACCTCGGTTCGGATCGCTCGGAGACGCCCGCGGCTCTCTTCCTCGTCTCGAACGGTTCCCGCCAAGCGTTCAGGTGCGGCCGGGATTCCTTGAAGAGCTGAATGCCGGCCTGTCGTGGTTGTAGTCTTTCGGTATACGAAGGTCAGTCGTCGGCGACCGCTTCTTCCACGATCTCGATCTCCTCGTCTGTCAGGTCATAGAGGCCGTAAACGATCTCGTCGATGAGCTGGTCGGTTTTCTCGATCGCCTCATCGAGTTCGTCAGCGCGTTCCTTCGCCTCGATATAGCGCCGGAGATCGTCAGCCACGTCGTCGGGGTCAGGTAGGGCCATTCTCTTCAGGCGATCGACCAAAGAGATATTCTTCGTGGCTTTGTCGGTAAAATTCGCGATCTCCTCGTCGACAGCGACAGGGACGAATGTCTCAACGAGTGTGGCTTCCTCGTCGCTTATGTCCGTGAGGGTGAACGCCTCGAAGAACTCTGTCTCCGTGTAGCCATAGGTGTCTGTCTCGAACTCTTCTTGATTCTCTGGCTTGTAGCGTGCTGTCGCCTCGATGGTTATGGTCGAGTCATCACGTCTTGTGCGGGCGCGCTCAATTTGGAGTTTGTTGTAGTCATCCGTGCTTGTGTCAAGGATGTTTGATTCGGTGGGCTGAAAGATGCCAGTATCAGGAAGCGTTGGACCTTCTTTGTAGTTGCCGAGGTAGTCTATGAGATTAAGATTGAATCCCTCTCTTTTGTCAGTCAATCTTTTTCTTTGGAACCCCAATGTCTCGAGAGCAGCTACTACCTTCGAGTTCGGGATTTGTTTTCCTTGACAATTCTCTTTGGCAATTAGTGCCTTCTCTTCAGTTTCAGACAAATCTCTATTAGTGTCTGGGATGTTTAGTGGTAATTTCTCTAGAGTTTCGATATCTGTTTGTGCCATCGCTCTTCCGTACTCTAGTGTGGTGAGAGTATAGTAAGCAAACAACAAGTTGGAGTTTAGTTGACATACGTAGAACATCACAGGAAGATCTACACCATCCCTAGTGACTGCTGAATGAGTATTATTTAGATGGTAGAGCTGGTCATCATCGTATCCAGCCGTTATCCTATCTCCTGTTTGCCTTATGAATATCTTTTCACCTTGTTCGATCACATCCGGGTCCCAGCCGCCGGAAAACAATTTGTCTCCCTGACAATGCAGGTAATGTCCTTCATATGATACATCGTATGGATGAACCTGACCACTAGACACTATTCCCTTCTTCCAGTTAGGGCCCTTCTTTTGAGGTGATTTGATATCTGATTGACTAGTCCTCGATCTCATTCCGGTATGAATACTGAGGTGATCGTTCAAAACTTTGTCAGCACCACTCTCTACACTGTCTACTAGCGATTTTTGCTCCTTCTTGAAGAAAAGATGGAATCTGTGGAGTGGCCTAGATTTGAAAAATTTCTGCTCGTAACTCGTTCCCTGTTCTTCTCCTCTCTCAAACTGTTCCAAGGTATCCGCTACTCTGACGGACATATCGTTTCCTTCGGATGAGGCCCCCTTTCTTACAATATAAATCGTATTTCTGCCGGTCGTTGCACCTTCCCAGAAATCTTCAAGAATCAGGGTTAGACTCATAATATCTGTCTGGTAGAGAAGATTCTTCCGTATCTTCTCGAAATATTGGCCCAATAGATAGCTGTCTGGTGTAATGAAGCTCTGCAGCCCTCCGCATCTACATAGTGAAACGGCCCGATCCATAAATATTGCATAGATGCTCAATTTATACTGTGCCGATTCCGGATATTTTTTCCTGAGGTAATTTTCAAAGCTTTCGGGCACCTTTCCAACGTCCCTCAGTCCGAAGCTAACCCATGGTGGATTCCCGATCACCGCGTCGAACCCACCATCGTATTTCCGACTTCCGTCTTGATCGTAGAACGCCATAGGGAACTCTAGTTCCCAGTGGAAGAAGCGTTCGTCCTCAGCCATCGATTGGGCATTCTTGAACCAGCCTTGGTCTTCGATGTTCTCCCACGACTCGCTGTGGAGTGCGCGAGCCATCCGCTCATCCGCATCGTCGGGGATATCAAGCCCGAACGCATCAGATGTATGGACGTTGGCCATTGCGAGGAGCTTCTTATAGAGTGGATCGTTGCGCACGTCGTCATAGACCGCCTCCATTTCCTTTGCATCCTCCAGCGTCTCGTTGTCGATGTTGAGCAGGTCTTGGAAGCGGTCGGTGACGTGCTCCATTGCGCGCTTGCGCGTGTGGTCGAACGACTGCTGAAGAGTAAGCTGTCCGTCTCCCGGTGCGTCGTCGTCACTATCAGACAACACCTCCTCGATGTCGCTGCCTACGAGCGAGTTGCCTGTTTTGAGGTGGTGGTCGAGGAACGCGAGCGGCTGCTCCGCAGCAAGGGTACGCAACCAGAGTGAGACCTTCGCCAGCTCGGTCGCGAGCGGATTGACGTCGACGCCGTAGATACAGCGCTGGGCGACCTTCCGGCGCGCCCAGTTGATGTCCCGCAGTTCACCCTCCTCCGTAGTGGGAGAACGAACCTCGGCGTCTTCGGAGTCGAGAGCCTGCCGGTCCTGCTGTTCTTGGGCGTTGATGATCTCCCGAGCGAGGTAATCCACTGCGTTGACGGGGAAGTGCCCGCTCCCCATTGCGGGGTCGAGCACTGTCAGGTCGAAGACGCGATCGGCGAACTCCTTGGCGAAGCCGCGCTCGTCACCACGGGCGCTCTCGGCTAGCATATCCTCGCGGATCTCGTCAACGAGCGGGCCGAGCGTCTCATCGACGATGTACTCGACGACATATTCGGGGGTGTAGTACGACCCCGTAGCCTTGCGATCGCCGCCGTCCGTGCGGAGGTAAACTTCCCCTTCCTCAACGATAATGTCGTCACCTTCCTCGGCGACGACGTACTCCCCATCGTCGACGGTCAGCGGCTCATCAGCTACGTCGAGCTTGTACTCAAGCAGCCCCTCGTAAATCGACCCGAGGTTCCGCTCGTCGAGCGAGGAGTAGTCAACGAATACCTTCCCCTCGCCCTCGGAGGCCTCATGGCGAGTGAGCAGCTCGATGACTTCCGCGATGTAGGCATCACCGGCCTCGTGGGACGCGAGGAACTGTGATTCGACGGTATCGTCCTCGTCCGGGTTCGTGCGGAACAGCCCCCCGTTGTACGCGGGGATATAGAGGTCTTCCTTGGGAATCCCCTGACCTTGGCTCCCTTGGTCAATGAGGATGAACAGCTCATCGAGCCGATCCCAGAGGTTCGTCTGCCACACTTGGTACTGCTGCTGGGTCTTGTTCCGATTCTCGACGACGGTCTGTTTGAGCTCGTTCAGGCTGTAGCTTCCACTATAGATATCGTTGTCCGTAGGCAGGAGATTACGTCCCTCGCTCTCTGCGTAGAGGACGAATATCAGACGGTAGAGGTAGATGAGTGAACTGTCGTGAACCAGCTCGAGATCATCCTCGTTCAAGTCGTCGTTTGTGTCGAGGAACCCCTCCGCAAGGACGCGAATCGCCTCGTAGATGTTCTCTTGCAGCTCTTCGCCGAGTTCCTCGGCGAACATGCTGGACTCATCGTAGACATCGTCGAGGAAGCAATCACCCGACTGGTCAAGGAGGTACGCTTCTTGGCGGAAGAAGAGGTAGAACTCCTTGAACGCCTCAAGGTCCCCATCGTCGTCGACGACGTTGAGGAGTTCAGGAAGATCGATCTCGTAGTAGGAGTCCAGTCGATGACTCGTCGGCCCGTAGTAGAGCCGCCACTTCTCGCCGTTTGTGAGGACCGCCCATTGAGTCGGCGTTTCTTGGAGGTAGCGGTGGATCTGATAGCTCGGGTTCTCGAAGTCGCGTTTCTCCTTCCCACGTGTGTCGAGCTTTCGGCCCCAGCGCTTTGCGTCAGCGACGGCGATTGCCTCCTCGTAGAAATTCTCGCGGTCGAACGCAGCGTCGGCTGCTTCCTCGCTCGGGAAGAACCCGTAGTCGGGTCGCCGAGCGTTTCGCATGACTGTTTCCTCAATCTCGAATGGGATATCGAGGATATCGAAGATTGGACGGATGAAGTTCTTCTCTAACTGTGCCTCGTTGTAGTCATCGACACGCCTCTGTTTCCCTATCCAGAGGGAGTTGATCTCTTGGTAGGCCGCCTCTATATCGGCGTCTGAAACCTCGTTCCAAGGCTCCGTTTCTCGAAGATGGTCGTTTAGATAGTGGTTCGAGAACAAGTCGCGATTCGTCCGATATGTACTGGAATCCGTCATTTGGTGAGTTGGGGGTGATGAAGCAGCGAAGCTATACTTCACTTGGCATCTCCCATGTAGTTAATACTTTTCTACGAGTCGTGAATCACGACATTGCCTACGGACCAGACGCTTTGCTAGCCGTGAAGTCCACGATGCTGAACCGGGTAATGAGGCGCTCAGATATCGACATGAACTGCACCTGCAGAGTCAAGAAGGAAAGTACAGAGCTTTCGGAAGGGTTCGACCTTTGCACCTTCGAGAAGCACGCCGAGCTCGAGGTACCGATTGAATCCGTAATCGGTGACGTTAGCGCTCCCGACATACGCTGCTTGAGAGTCAAACAGCATGACTTTCGCGTGAAGGGTAAATCGTGGGTGTTCCCCATCCTGTGTTCGCTCTTCTATCGGGGTGCTGTCATCCCAAATAGTGTAGTCAACGAGTGAGACACGTGAAGTGACCCCCTGTTCTGCGACGCGTTCCATAAACGACTGGATAACGTGGTAGTTGTACGAATCGGTATCTGATAGATAACGCGTGACAATCGTCAGCTCAACTCCTCGTTCGAGTGCATCGAGAAGGACGTCGATAAGACGCCCAAAACCTCCCCCTTCGAAAAACGGAGAGAGGAGAACGATCTCGTTGTCGCAGCGCTTTATTTGGCTAGCAAGCGTTGAGAGCAGTCCATCCATTCCGAACGAAGCAGTCGTCGTGCCACGAAATGCAGGATCATCGGGGAACGTGACCAGTGGCGTTGCTGTCGTCGTTGGAACTCGCTCTTGATGTGCTGCCAGTATACGAATTGACTCTCGAGCACACTCGAGTACTCGGCGGGTTCGTGCAGCGTCGATCGAAAAGCGACTTTCCACTAAGTCTGTTTCGTAGGACTCCCTCTGGATGACGTTACACTGCAGAAATTGACGGAAGAGATCAGTCGTAGCTTCTCGGCTCAGTTTCGTATCGCGCGCGACAGCAGCGGGAGAGAGCCGGTTGCCTCGGCCTGCAGCGACGAGAAGGAGCCCCTCCAGCTCGTCCAGAAGTGTCTCATCCTGGTCCGCAATATCGGCAATTGCTAGCGTCCGGTCAATAGCTGGGTCTTGGCTGGACATTGGTTGAAATGAGAGGTGGAATACCTACAGTCGCCAGAATCCTTCGATAGACCGATCCGTGTTTGGCCGACTCCCGAACAGGTAGTCTCGACAGAGGACTTGGTTGAAGTACGAACAGCTAATCTCACTTACGTGGAGACAGGACAGACAGGCCCCATCACGCTGTGAGCAAACGGGGTCCATCATGCACTCGTTCCCGTGAGCTTTCGCTTGACTGAGGAGGTCATCCAGTTGCTGTTCGACCATTGTAGTCATTCCTCCGATGTTGAACTCCTCGCGGTTGTTGGTATAGATCACCAGAGATAGCGCTCGAGGGAAGAGGAACTCACTCAGATTCGTCCGGTCGAACCCGCTTATCGTGCTCGCCTGTTTCAATAGAACATGTGAGAGCGTATGCAGCATTTCGAAGACGTACTTTGTCACCTGCCCCTCGACAGTGTCTTCGGTGGTAGTGTCGAATCGGCCGTACTGGTCGACGGGGTCGAGGTGATTCAGCACGAATGCCCACTGTTCCGCCTCGGAGAGCTCTTCGATCGCGGCGCGTGCCCGTTCGATGTCGGCTTCTTCAGGGTTCTCGGGCAGTGAAGGGAGCGTGATATTCCCCCGGACCGCATCTTCATCACTTGTTTCTTGGATATTGACGGCTAGCCAAAGTAGTACTGTAGCTGGGTCGAGATCAAACTGCGTTGCCTCGGTTTCCGAAGTATCGACAAAGATCGGAGTCCCGTCGCCACTGCTTGCGTTCTGAGAGAAGGCGTTCAGTCGAGCTTCGTCTTCCTCACGGCTACCACGCGTATATCCGTAAACGAACGTTTGGACAGGAAAGTCTTCGATTACGCGAACGTCCCTGAATCCGAGGCGGTCGATATCGTTGGAGTAGGTCGAGATCTTGTCGGCTTTCTGTGGGAACCCTTCTCTGCGAGCGTCGTTCTCAAGTTCGTCGATCGTATGAGCGGTGAGTTCCTCAAGACTAAGCACGTACTGAAGGAGCTCGTCGCCCGCGCTAGTCATCTCCTCAGCGTCCCCACCAGCCTCCAAGTCAATCAGGTCCGAGATGACTTCGCCAACTGTCTGGCTGTCAATTTCACCGTTCTCACGGAGCCACTCTTCAGCCTCGGCTAGCGACTCGACACTGGGTTCGCTCTGATACACCTCGATCTTCCGGTCGTCGTCTATCTCGGCTCCTTCAATCCCCTCATTCATATTGACGGACTGCAGCGGGGAATCAGAGAGCCCGAGGTGCTTGGCAAGTGCCTTCCGCGAACCGTCCTCGTTCCCGCGGAGGTGCCCGATCCCCGAGGTGTGCAGGTTCACCGTCGTCAGGTAGTGTGGGTAATACGTCGAGCCGGCACGATGGACAGTGGTGTACATCTTGTCCTCGTCCGGATCGTCTTCATAGGCTGGCGGGACGTAATCACAGCCACACTTCTGGTAGTAGTTCACCCGGGTATTCCACCCACAGATCTTGCAGCGCCATTTGAAATTCTGAGCGCGCTGGCTGTCCTGTGTATCGAGAACGATGTGCTGATCTCTATGCTCAGGACATTTCTGTGGATAAAGTCGCCTGATCTCGCCACAACTGTGTACACTGGCAAACTGGTACTGTTTCAGGTCGCCGTTGCAGCCCGAACCTTTGCACTTCAGCGCTTGGTTTTTCCCACTGAGGTCATCTGGTGAGTAGTATCCATGGGCCCTTTGGCAGGTCGTGCAGTAGAAAGTCGTCGGGAACGGTCGAGCGCGAACCTCATCGGGCGCGCCAAAGTCATAGTGCGATGGCTTGCTCGAAGTGAAGCCCTGCTCACCTCCGTCCCAGTTTTTCGCGCGGGCGAATACGCGGTCAACGATGTATTTTCGGTCGACTTGGCTGCTCGCATCCTTCGTTTCGAGGCGGTTCACCTGCCAGATGCCGCGCTTATCGCTGTAGTCGAATGTGTTCCCTGGAAGGAACTGATACAGGATCTGGTGGCGGCTACGTCTCATGTTATTGTTGCTCATTGGTTGTCCATGGTTTCGAAGATCTCTCGATAGCGGTAGTCAGACCGGATACGAAGCTGCTCATCAACGTCTCGAAGGCTCTGCATCGGCGAGCGCTTGATACGGCCACTCGTCCACTGATCATCATCGAGGCGAAGCTGCGAGAGTGCCTCTCTCGTGAGGTCCTCAATATCGCCACGGAATTCCTCGTGGTCGTCAGGATCGCCGAACATCCCCAACATCTGCTGGCGGAGTTCTCCCTCGTCAACGGAATCCGCAAACTCTTCGGCTTTATCACCGAAGTAGAGGTTCTTTGAGCCATCGCGGTACATGTAGTGGTTGAGCAACAGCCCCATGAACAGACCTGGATGAGTCTGTTTGACGCTGTTTTTCGCCCAACGGTTGATCGGGACGGGTTCGACCAGCCGATCGAGGAAGGCGTGGTACTTCTCGAAGAAGTGGTAGTGACTCAGGTCCCGCTCCCGAATAGGGTGCGCGACGTTGAAGACGNCCAGCCGATCGAGGAAGGCGTGGTACTTCTCGAAGAAGTGGTAGTGACTCAGGTCCCGCTCCCGAATAGGGTGCGCGACGTTGAAGACGAGACCTGGACGCGATCGGCCTGCTCGGGAACTCGCTTGGATGTATTCAGCGGTTCCGCGAGGCATCCCGAAGAACGTCATCATGTTGAATCGGTCGACGTCCACCCCGTGGGCGATCATGTTCGTCGCCGTGATGGTGTTTAGCCGACTCGCCAGCAACCAAGCGAGTGCCTCGCGAATTTCCTCGCTTACACGGGCGCGTTCGACGTCGAATCGGTCACTGTCGACCACCTCGTTCTCTTCATCGAGACTTGCCTCGAGTGTGCTTCGAAGCGATAGGACCGGTTCGGTCACGTCCTCTTCGAGTACCCCTTGGTCGATCAGGCGGCTGAGGATCTGTTCGTCGGCTTCCTCGTCCCAGGGGTCCTCCACGATATCCAAGACTTCCATAATGGTCTCGAACCCGGTCCCCCCAGTCATCCGCTCGGAAGCTAGCGGCGGTCGGTCGTCTTCTTGGAGGTAGGTATCGAGCTGGGAGACGATAGATTGGTCCAGTCGGTCACCATCCTTTTTCGACAGCAGATAGGTGATACTGGTGCTATAGTAGCTGAGCAGCGCCAGCACCTCGTCGATAGAGTCTGCTTCGAGTGACGCCGTCGTGTCTGTTCCTTCGAGGGCAGCACCCGTCAGTACTTGGCTCGGCTCGTTCAAGGACTTTCGGAATAGGTTCTGAATCTCTCGATGGTAGTAGAACAGGAGATCAATGATAGAGTTGATATGGGTCTTCCCGTGGGGAACCAGCCCGATGTAGTAGCGCTGGGTCTCTGCACGCTCCTGTGCGTAGAAACTCTCCCGCAGGTATGGACCTGGAGAGGGGAAGCGCTCGGCGGGCTTCATGAACAGGTTATGGACTTGGTCTTCAAACCCGGTGATGGTCGCTGTTGGTGCAATTACTTTCGTGGTTCCGGCCTCGACGAGCTCTTGTAGCTCAGCGACTCCTGTCTCGTAATGGCCGTCGAAGCTTCCCATGCTTTCTTCGAGCAAGTGAAGCTCGTCAGGAACCATCAGCGATGGCGCAGGATCGTAGGGTTCGACCGGACGCGCCATGTCCGAGAAATCATCTCGGTCGATCGGACAGCCGTATTTTTCGGTACACTCACCTAAGCTTGCGAACCCGTGAATGGGACACTCGAGCGTCATCTCGCCCGTAATGAGATGAGCGAACTTCCGCTGATAGCCGATAGCCGTGATTTTGTCGATGGTTCCCGCGAGAATCGTCGGTGCGTACCTGTAGAGCTCGTTGTCGACAACGTGAACTGGGAGTTCCTCCTCTGCGTACGTCTCGCTGGAGTCCAGCGAGCGCGACTGCCACGGGCAGTCGAAGCTGCTCCCTGTACAACAGTGAGTTAGCCGGTGATCGTCCTCAGTAACTTGGACCTCGACATCCGCGCCGCACGCCGGACAGGTGGGAACGACTTTCGCCTCACGGCGGAGACTTTCTCCAGATGGGCCCTGATACTGTTGGTGCTTGTCGTTGTCGTATCCGGTGAGGGCGTTCGGTGTGTTTGCCTTGCCGACGAGGTATCCCATTGAAAACGGACGGGAGGGATAAGAGCCAATATCAGACTGTTCGCGACGAACGAGGTCAGCGTACATCACCGTCTCTGTCATCCGCTGGAACTGCTGAAGTGAGAGGAGCCGAAGGGGGAACTTTGTCCAAGCAGTCACGCCAAAGTCCTTCTCGCGGAGCCGGTCGAAGAACATGCTCCAGACGGCGACGCCGAGAAATGCCTCCGTCTTCCCACCACCTGTCGGGAACCAGAGTACGTCGACGACATTGAGGGGCGAATCGGCGTCCTCAGCGCGGTCCTCAGTCGAGCCATTACGCCAGTCGACCTCTCCCCACTCCTCGTACTCGCGGCTTGCGACGTCGGGTACCTCCATGACGATGAACACCAGCTGGAAGAGATGCCATCCTGGGAAATCGTGCATCTCGCCCATCGCCTCGTTCATCAACTCAAACGCACGCCCGACTGTTTCGGGGTGCTGGCGGAGGCACTCGATCCCGCGTTCAAAGCGTTTGATTTCGCGCTCGAACGCGTCACGGTCATCGTTGAAGTCGGCGAGATCACCAGTTTCGGGATCGTCGTCCCAGTCTTCGCGCTCACGATACTGTTCGAGTGCGGCATCGTACTCTTCGCGGAGGTACTGCCGCATCTCGGCAGCGATTTGATCGAGAGTGTCGAGGCCACCACCCTCCAAGTCCGCGAGCACCTCGAATGTCGCCTCGATGCCCCGATCTGCAGATTCGTAGACGAGTTGGCGGTACTCTGGGATGAACTGTGTCTCCAGTCTGTTCGCCGTCGGTGCTGCACCAGGTGCGCGACGACCTGGTGGGATTCCCTCTTCGTCCACTTGCTGGTCGTCACGTTCAGGGGCGGTAACCGTGCAATTACGCCCATGACCCCAGAGATCGCGATTGTATCGAAAGTCCTCGGGAAGGGGGTCGAAAGTGAAAGGGACAAACTTGAGGTCTCCTGTCGTCTCCAGTCTGAGTCCCACCTCGAACAATGTCGGGTCCCGGATGGTGTAGATAGCATCATCGCGCGATTGGATCGCGTCGTTGGCGACTTCGAAGTCGACGATGGTGCTGTTGTCTCCGCTCTCGTCATCGGCCATCACCTCCACGGTCAGACCAGCATGCCAATCGGGGAGAACCAGAGATCCCTCGGCAGCGCGCTCAGCGAGGTACCCACGAAAGCTCGACTCGTCTTCTAGCGCAACTGTCGGGACGGCGTCGTCATCGTCCGTCTCAGCGTAGAGATCATAGTTCTCTTGAGCATACTCACGGGCGTCAGCAAATGCCGTCTGGAACGCTTCCCGAGCACGCTCTTGGATAATCTCTGGGGTAGTCCGGCTCGGTGTCCGAAGTCTAACTGCCGGGATCTCGATTGGAGGTACATCGAGTTCGATTCGTTCGAACACTGGTAGTAGGCTGTCGCCTTCGTCGTCCTCGTCACGGTCTCCCAACGCAACGAAGGAATCTCGGTTCACCATTTCGTCGTACGTTGGGTTGACACGCACCCACACGCTGGCATTTACCGAAAGTATCAAGTCGTCGTCTTCGGTGCCACCTTGTACGCGAACGGTGGCGCCAAGGCCAGTCGGCTCCATCTTCGACTGAAGGTCGTCATCTGGGTCGTCAAGCTGCTCCTCGCTTTCAGGAGCCAACGCGCCTGCGAAGAATCGTTCGCTGGGGAAGTCACGCTGGACACGGTCGTCAATGTCGCCACGAGCCTGTTTCAGCACTGTCTCGCGAAGGTGTCGAGCAATCCGTTCGTCGTCGGCCGGGGGTTCGGTTCCGGCATTATTTACTGTTGACATTTTATCACTCCGTGATTCGGTCGAGCTGGTCGTCCGGGATGATGGTCGGCATAAGTGTAGGGGCGAGGGCGTTGATGCTACGGGCTACAACCTCGGTTGTGATAAGGTCCGTGCCCTCGATACTCGTACCGTACTCCTCGACGTAATTACGGTACATGGTGATGGTGTAGAACACCATCGCAAGTTCATAGTGCCGCTCGACGAACTCCTTCCAGTTGTCCTTAACGTTGCGCCCGACGATGAACGACCGGAGCGCGGCAGCATCCATGTTGATCGTAAGCGAGAGGCCGCTGATGGTGCCATCCTGACTCGGGTCGATGTGGATTAGCGTGTGTTCATTGAAGTCCTCCGCATCGTCCGCATTGAACTTCTCGGGGTCGAGCGGTTCCCCTTCGTCATCAGTTCGCCAGTTCTCTTCGTAGACGTACGCGATGTCAGGCATTTCGAAGTCCCAGTCGTCGGTCACACCATCGTCGCCTTCGGCACCATCCTGGTCATCTGTGCCTGCCCCGTCGTCGCCAGAAGAGTCGGCGTCGCCTGTGTCTTCATCCCTCCCATCACCGGACGGTGAGTTCCATGGCTCGGGCTCTTCACTGCAGTACTCAAGGCGACAGCTCGCAGTCAGCGGGCTAATATCGACGTCTACGCCGCCGTCGGTGAGCATGCCGGCCCCAGCTTGTTCCGGGTAGGCCTCGGCCGGATCATCGATGGCGGAGCAGTCCCGCGGATCGGGGCGAGTCAGTGTAACCGATAGTGGGAACGTCTCTCCGGGTTCGGCGTCGTCGGATGGGTCGATAGTCAGCGTGAGCAGACCGTCTTGAAGTTCCACCGCTCGCAGCTGACTGGGGTGGGAAACCTCCAGCGAGCCGGAGAGGACGTCGCGAGCGAGGTAGTTGCTTTGGGTGTCTGTTGCGAACCGGATCGTCGCCGGGCTGTCCACAGGAATCTCGACGGGCATGGGTCCATCGTCGTCCCAGAGCACGTGTTCGGCACTCCCGGGGTCGTATTCCTCGATCGGGGTGAGGAACGTCGGAAGTTTCGGTGCGTGCGGCCCGTCATCACCATCCGAATCACCGGCCCCTGTGTCCGTGTGGTCGGTGAGACTGTCGTCCGTAATATCAGGAGGAGTCGCCTCTCCCTCATCACTGGGGCGGATACGTGGTGCCCGGATCCGCTCGCCCGTGGCCATGAAATTCCCGACTTCCGGATTCCGCTCGATGAACTCAGCGAACGTCTCGGTGTTCGTCGCCGGGTCGGTATTTCCGCGCTGGGCCCGTCGGCGTTCCTCCTCGTCGGTGAGCAGGTCACTTCCCTCGAGGGCGTCCTCGAGCGCACTGAGGAACTTGTTGGCTTGTGGGGAGTCTTTCAGCGTGTCCCGAGACGGACTGAACATATTGACCATCCCAAGGTTCGCGAGGTCATCGAATTCGACGACTACGACGGTGTCAGAGGCGACCTTGGAGTAGCCAAGCGACTTCAAGAAATACTTTCTCTTGCTCGCGTGGGTCTGGCCGTTGATCGTGAGCATCACGGCGTGGTCATTCTGAACCCCTGTCCGTCCCGAGGAGTCCCTATGCGTCGACGTATCGGAGACGAACTTGCTCTTCTCGGTTGAGTCCTCGAGCCTGTCATCGTCCTTAAACAGCAACACCGTGATGTCCCGTTCTCCCAGCGTTTCCGAGCCTGTGTCGACGGAGAGATGCTCTTTGCCCTCGAGCAGGTGCTCGTTGCCGTCCTCCAGCTCTTGCAGGAAGCCCCGTGTGGAGCTCTGCGGGAACTTCGAGTTGTAACGGAGGTCGGTCAACTGGATGGGATACGGTGAGTCGACGACGGAGCGCTCGAACTTGTGCCGGAACCCCTCATCGCCGCTGATCATCGTTCGCGAGGCGTTCGTCTGGTAGTCGTACACCTTGACAAAGGCACCATGGCTCTGCGGGTCAGGTATCGTCGTGTTCTTCTCGAAATCGTACTTCTCAGGGTAACTCTCGCGGAACTTCTCCGTGAGCGCCTCGCCAAACGTGCCATCAAAGGTGGGGAATTCGCCGTTCACCGTGAGGTACTCGACCTGACTCTTGCGAGGTTTGTCGTGGATGAGCGTCCACGACCACTCTCCGGGCTCGTGGACGGAGGCGCTTGCGATGAACTTGAACGCCCGCTCGTTGTACTCCTCTTCGATATTCCCGGCAAACTGCATCACGGCCGTACTTCCCATGCCATACTGACCCTGCAGGAAGTCGAAATCCTGCTTCTTCAGTCCGGGCGCGTGCAGCCCAACGAAGTCTTCGAACTCAGAGCGGGCCTTCCCCTTGCCGTTGTCGCGGACAGTAAGGTTGAGCTGGTTCCCCTTCTTCGGTGCGGAGCCATCAGCGATAATCTCGAGCTCAGCAGCCTCGAGATCGACCCAATCTGCTTGTGCAGCTTCCTTCATTGAGCGGGCCCTTGGGTTATCGCCGATCGCGAGTGCTTCTTCGTAGAAGCGGAGAGTAAGCGAATCCTCTGCGTTGAGTGGCAGTTCCGAGAACGCCGCCATTGGAGAACTCGCCTGCGTGTAGACGTCGGAGTAGTTGTTCTCATCGTTTCCGAGGGGTACCCATTTGATCTCAGACGATTCCTCCTGTTCGGAGAGGGAACGTTCCAGCTCGTCGATAACGCTTTGTACCTCATCTGGGCTATTCGAAGTGAGCAGCCGTTCGGCGTACGTCTTGGAGTTGGCTCCTGAGAGCCGCACGGGCTCACTCATGCGTTCTCACGCTCTACGGGATGAATGCCGGAACAATCGTTCGGCCGGTGCTGCGTCGGAGCTACGGCGTCGTGTGGGCCTGTAGTGGTGCGGGCCATGTCTCCACAAACAGACCCCGTCCTCATAAATATTCGGACGGGGTCTGGTTAGTAACTTAACGCGCTCGCGGGCGAGCGTCGCGCGCTCGGTCCCGCGCGCGTGTGCGCGCACGTGCGTGCTGCAGCACAGGCGAGTGAATTGGAAGTGACTCTATCCGCTCGACGGGCGGAAAATCTGTCTGTAAAATCAATCGTGTCCACAAAAGTCGGCGTTGAACGGCCGTGAGTGATGTTAGAATAAATAGTACCAAGTGATCCTGGAGTTTATCCCCGGTGACGAGGTACACTCAAATATGCCTGAATCGGTCACGGGTTCTGATTCGCCCATGGCGCTACTACGGTCAGCGCCAACCTCAGAGCGTGACACTCATCGGCAGCTACTTTTCGACAATATCGAGTTTCTCATTGATACGATCACAGCAGCCCATATGCGCACTCAACGAATGGCTCCTGTTGGCTGTCCAATGTCAACGCCGGAGCGCCTAGCGCGGCAGCGCGACAGAAACGGTGACGACTGCCGATACGCAATACTGACCTCTGCTCAAGGCGAATCGAAGGACGCGCTCTGCTCCTGTGACGACCCGCTCTGTGGGAGCGACGACCCGCTGGATGCTGTGGCTGCGGTCGTCTTGGGATCTACCGTTGACGCCCCAGCGGAACGCTTCTTTCAGCGTCAACCTAGGCGAACAGTCAGTGAGCTTCGGGAGCAATACGGGAGCTGGGAAACTCTCGCTTCGATGAGTCGCGATGAACTGTCCGAGGCCCTTCACACTGCTTGCTCACTAAAAGGAGTAGGAAAGTGTCGGGTTTCCCGTCTCGAAGAGCTTCTTATGGCTATTCGAGGGTTTGAGTATACGGATGGAGTGACCCTCCGGGACCCCTCGCGGATGCGGTACCAGAGCTATGTCGACTTCCTTACGAGTATCCCCGGAATTGGACAGGATGATGGATGGTGGCTCCTGCAGACAGCCTTCGATAAACCGGTTTGGCCGACAGATCCTTGCGTCGATGAACTTCTGTGTGCACTCGGATTGCTTGATCCAGATAATTTGCACACATCTGAAAGTCGTCGCCAAGTTCTTGAAGAAGAACTGACCGACCGTCAGATTGCTCCTCTCTATCGGGCACTTGCCACGCACGCAGTTACTGCAGGAACAGATGTTTGTGGAGAAGACTGCGAAATTCGCAAGTTCCTACTTACACATCGCCTTCGACAGCAACAGAAGGACCGAAATGGCCCAACCGTTGTCGACCTCTTTTCCGGAGCCGGTGGCCTTTCATGTGGATTACGCCGAGCGGGCTACGATATCGAATGGGCGATCGATATTAATACAGACGCTGTGGCGACGTATCGACTGAACCACCCCGAAATCCCCCACCAAAACGTCGTCTGCGGGGATGTCCGCGAGGTTGATCTTACGGCAAGAATCCAAGATGCCGTAAGCGAGCCCGATTTGCTAGTTGGTGGCCCACCGTGTCAGTCGCTCTCAAAGGCAGGATATCGGTCGCGTCGTAGTGCTGACGAGGACTACAGTATCCTTGATGACGAACGGACAACGCTCTACACTCAGTATGTGAAAGCTGTCGAAGAGCTCCGGCCGAAGGGGATCGTAATGGAGAATGTTGAAGGCATGGTCAGTGAGGTGGAAGATACTGGCATCCGTGTTATTGATTGGGTACTCGAGGATATCGAAAGACTTGGCGAAACGGGGCCGGGATATGATGTTGAATTTGAATTGCAGGATATGTCTGAAATCGGCATCCCACAAAAACGAGAACGCGTACTTCTGGTCGGGATTCGCGACGAACTCTCGGAGCATGTAACAGCAGATGAACTGCTAAATGAAATCTCGGAAGGGGGCAAGGCATGGGATATCCAGCAAGGGCTATCTGGGCTCCCCCGCCTTCGGCGAGGGGAGGGTGGAAGAGTCCTCTCGAAGACGGGACGTGGCCCTAAAAGTGGCTACGTGAGTACTCATAGTCTCAATAAAGGAACTAACCTCTGTTTCAATCACCGAGCTCGAGAACATCCGATGGACAGAGATCAGATTCTATTTGATGAGGCTCTGAGTCCTGGTGATACTGGATGGGATGTGAAGTATAATTCTGACGGAGAGTATTCGCAATACATCGAATATGATGTCGGAACTATCGAGAACAGGCGCTTTGGGGACAAATACCGTATGCTCGAGTGGTCTAAGCCTTCTCCGACGATCGTAGCTCATCTAGCCAAAGACGCAAATAGCTACGTGTTACCGGATTATTACAGACATGCGTGTTCAAGCCCAGAGCGGGCGGATCCAGAGCGAAATCGTGGTATTACTCCCCGCGAAGCAGCACGATTACAATCATTCTCAGATGATTATATCTTCTTGGGATCCTTCACGAGTTGGTTCAAGCAGATCGGTAACGCAGTACCACCTGTTGCAGGGAAACGAATTGGCCAAGCACTCAGCTCGCTTGTTGAAGCAGGGGAGCCCCTATCAATCAATGCGGACGCATCAAGCTCCGGTCAAGCCGCTTCCGATGACTGAGTTGAGTTAATCCCTCTCTGAACGATTGTCATTGGTTTGGCTCATGATATCATCGGCTATAACGTGATTCCGGCGTCTCTCAGTAGTGGCTTGTGGCCAGATTTTCTTTCCAGTTATGAACGGTTTCGACCACGCCGACGTGAGGAGTCATTCACTCTTTCGCCGGCCGACGAACTGGCCAGTTAGGCTTCCTCCTCAGTGAGGCGGACCATCTTGCCCGTAGAGCTTTCCGCGGGCGCGCATGGGTTCCGCCGATTTCCGCCGAGTAGACCCCCGATGTGGACGCCTGAGAGGCCATCCGGGCACGTCACGATTCGTTTGCGAACCGCCCCGAGCGTTTCGCGAACGCCGGATGGGGTCTCGCCGAAGCTGACGCGCTTCGTGACCTCTCGCGGGCCGGATCGCCGGGGGAAAAGTCACGGCCGTTTTGGGCCGATTTCACCCGGACGATTCTTAAGCGGCGGGGCGTTCCGCCGTCGCTTCGCCGTCGGGCCGGCCGAGGCGTGCCGTCACTCCATCCTATGTCTTCTTAACCAGCGCCTCGGCTCGGATTCAACAGTTCATAAGCCCCGCCTCGCTCACGCCCTCGGTAGGCCGTGGTCTCGGCTCTCGCTCGGGGGCGGGTATCGGATCACGGCTGGCCTCGGTGGGCCGTCGGTGGCCGTGGTCTCGCGGCATGTGGTCGGTGGCCGTGGCCTCTCCGAGGGCGAGCGCTCGGTCTCAGTTGTCAACGCGTCGGCCGGTCATGTAGACCTGCTGCGCGCCGGAGGCGGCGATGGTCTCGGGTGCATCGATCGTGACGCCCTGCGAGAGGACGTGCGCGCTGGTGCCGGCAGCCTTGATGGCGGCTTTCTGCCCGTGGAGCGTGCCGCCGCGGGTCTCCACCTGCTCGCCGCCGATGGACCATTCAAGCGTAACGGCCTTACGGCACTAGGCCTTTTCGGTGGTATGGCCGAATATGGAGAGGCCGCGTACCGAAATGAGCGCGTTCTCCACAACCTGTACGTCGAGGAGGACATGGAGAAGAAAGCCATCGCGGATGTGGTCGGTTGTAGCCAGCGGACCGTCAGGAAGTACGTGCGGGAGTTCGGCTTGAAACGCCGCCATCGGGACCCGGACGTGCTCCGAGAACTCTACGTCGAACGGGGGCTGACGGCCACCCGGACGGCCGAGGAGTTGGGCGTCCACCGAGACACCATCTCGACGGCGCTCGACGATTTCGACATCGAGCGGCACGGGCCGAGCGAATACCGCCGAAAGGCCCACCTGTCGAAGCCCGTTCCGTTGCAGATGTTCGGCGGTTACGAGATGTGGCAACACTCCACCGGGCTTCACACGCCGGCTGAGAAGGTGTTCGTACACCGATTGCTGGCTGTCGCCGTGTACGGGTTCGAGGCGGTCGTCGGTCACGACGTTCACCACGAGAACGAATGCAGGTTCGACAACCGCCCCTCGAACGTCGTGCTGAAGACGCGTAGCGAGCACACCGCCGAGCACAACCCTCGGCACTTCACCGACGAGGAGGCGACTGCGATACGCCGTCGATACGAAACTGACGACGGCGTGACGCAGAAGGCGCTCGCTGACAGCTACGGGGTCTCACGCTCGTTGATTGGGAAGGTGATTCACGGTCGAGGCGGCTATTCGGAGCCAACCCCGTCTTAGTTGTCTACCCGGCGGCCGGAGACGTACACGGCGTCAGCGCCGCTCGCCTCAACTCGCTGCGGAGCGTCGATATTGACGTTCCCGGTGAACGCGTGCCTCGAGGTTCCCGCCGCTTTGACGGCGGCGCGCTGGCCGTGAATTGCGCCGTTGCGCATTTCAACCTCCTCTCCCCCTATGCTCACACACCGTACCACTCGGCGGGCTTGCCGTTCCGCGTTCGGCCGACGTCACACCCGTTGAGCGTCTTCGGGAACGCCTTCCCGGAGAAGGCGGCCTTGCCGTTGCCGCGGAGCTTGCAGTTGATGAACTGGCCCGCGCCGTAGCACTGCGTGATGTAGCCGAGGGTGGCGTTCTTCACGCGGAAGTGGTCGGTCTTGCCGACGATGCCGCCGTTGATGCCGGCGTCCATCTTGTGCCCGTTGCCTTCGACGTGGAGGTGGGCTTGCTCCTTGAGTCGGAGCGGGCCGGTGTGGATGCCGGGGCCCTCGCCGCGGGTGTTGCTCACCTGCTCGAAGTCGACGTCGTGGAAGCAGACTCGGGGCAGCATGTTGAACGCCGTCTGGACGTTCGCGACGTCGCCGCCCGAGCCAACGTCGAGGTTGATGCGACGGGTGGAGTACATCGGCCGGGAGACGAGGCCGATGTCGGGGTCGGTCTCCTCCAGCACCATCCACGGCACGCCGTCGTCGTCGACGGGGACGCCGGTGATGTTGTCGATGAGGTCGCCGAGACCGCCCTCGGCCAGCTCGGCGGGCAGGTCAACGTCGATGTTGTCGTCGGTGGTCTTGGGTGGTTCGGGCGCGTTGGCGATGGGCTGGGAGTCACCTGAGCCCGCGCCCCACGGGGTCCACTCGCCGAAGCCGGTGAGGTCGTCGACCCGCTGGCCGTTCGGCTTCACGGCGAAGACGCGGTCCCGGTCCTCGACGGAGAGGCGGACCCGCGCGCCGGTGTAGGCGATGGTGTCGGTGCCGTTGTAGAGCGAGCCGGTGACCCGAAGGTTGCCGTTCGGGAGTTCGACTACTCGGTCGGCTTTGTCGATCGTCGCGCCGCGCTCGGCGCTCATTTCGGCGTCGCCGTCGATGTCGAGGATGTATTCGACGGGGCCGGAGTCCGATGCTCGGGGTCGGTCAGGGTGAACAGATGTGGCATTTGCGTTGCTCTCGGTTGTGGTCGTGCTGCTGCGGGGTGGTCGTCAGTCGGTACACTGCGGGGGTGCTATCGGCTCGTGCGTCGGGCGCGTGCCGATGGGCCGAACACGGCGGGGGTCTTGTCGTCGCCCGCCCATTTGGAGCCGAAGATTCGATTCCATACCTCGTCGGCCACCGGGATGGCGATGACGAGCGCCGCCTCGAAGGTCGCCCCGGAGAACTCATTGCCGAGGAGGTAGACCATGACGTCGGCGGCGAAACCGATGAAGACGGTCTTGCCAGCGTACTTAAGGTTGGATTACTGTGTTCGTGCCGCCGCGGCTGAAGCGCGCTGTGTAGTAGGGTTGAATACCTCGATGACCTCGCGGCTCTTTTCGTGATCCTCGGTCGTGATCCGTTCGACCACGGCCTCTTCCCCGTTCTCGCTCAGATAGATCCGGTGCTCGGCGTGGTCGCCGTCTTTGGTGAGGCCCATTGTCGAGAACGCCCACGCTTGGTGGTCACCGTCGGCCCACCGCGTGGTGTGGATTGCCCACCGCTCGCCCCAACGCTTGCGTGCCTCGGCTTCCAGCATCGCCACTCTGTTCTCAAGGTCCATACCACGCGAAGGAGGTCGACGAATAAGTATTCAGAGGGCGAACACGTCGGCTACTCGACTGGCCTCAGCTTCGACGTACCCCGAACTCGGCGGTCTTGCCGGCACACTTCAGGTCAGGTTTGCCGAGGCGGCCGTCATTGCTCGTGGACGTCACCCAGAACCCGGGAATGGTGTGGGTGACGATACTGATCGTCGTTTTGAGGTCGTCTTTGGGTCAATGCCTGTCGTTTTGAGTAGTGGGGTCATGGTCGTATCGTGCACCCACTTCTCGATCGCGGGCCAGTAGCCCGCAATGTAGATGTCTGACCAACGAGGCCCATCATATGGGAATTCCCCCTTAGGGAGTGTGCCTAAGGGCACCCGACAAAGGTACATCACCCCGTACCGCGCCGAAGGTTCCACTCGATCCATCCGAAACGGGGGTTCACGCGCGGAGAAAGAGGGGGTTTCAGAGGCTCGAGATAGCGTTGCCACTCGCTGCGCGCCGCGTCAGCTGAGGGCCGTCACCTGACCAGCGGCTGTCAACGGGAGATCCATCTTGCCATGCGAGGCCGTCCCGACCTGCCCCGCTTCGCCGTTCTGGATCCAGCGAGCGATCCCGTTGACGAACCTACGCCTTTTGCGACCCGAGCGGAGCCACGCCCTCAGCCCCTTGCGGACCACCGCCTTCATGTCCGCGTCGTCATTGACAGTCCCGTAGTCAAGCGTAATGGGTGAGATACCATCCCGCGCGTCGGGCAGGAGATCGTCGACGGCTGGCCCGTACTCGGCGAGATACGCCGACCATGCCGAGGAACCGCGCTCGCCGTCCTTCTGGATGGTGGTGCTCGCGGTTGAGAGCAGGCCGGTAAACTGGTCGGCGTAGAACTCGCTGGCGAAGCCGATCGTGCCGTTGTTGTTTGTCACCACCTCGCCGAGCGCGTCGAGTAGTCGGTAGACTGTGGAGCGCGAGCGACCGATGGTCTCAGCGAGCGCTGTCACGTCCTGTTTACCGTCGTTGGTGAGCGCGCGGAGCGCCGCCTGCTCGGTGTCGTTCGCGCTAGGATCGTCGGCGGTGGGGTCGCCGAGCAAGATACGTCGCGCCTCCACAAACTGCTCGTCACGCATGGCCGTTGTCGGATCCTCAATGAGCATGAGCGAGCTCACCGAGTCGTCTGGATCGAAGTAGGCGTCCTCAATGTAGGTTTCACCTACAGGCCGCGTTGGGAGGCCGGCCCACGACAGCAGGTTGAGCAGTGTCTCGTCCAGCTCACGTCGAAGGGTGGCGCGCTCGGCCCACGGCACTGACCCCGAGGTAGTGGAAGTTGTCTTGATCGAGACGCCGATCTTCGGATGATAGAGCGGGTCCTCGGAGTCGTGGCGTGGGTGCTTGGGATGGTAGTGTTTGATGCACTTACCGTACTGGTGCGTCGGGATGAGTGACGCGCACGCCGCCGAGTCAAGCACGACACGGTGGTGGAAGCCCTCGACGCCGTTCCGGTCGTCCTCACGTAGCTCCCGGAACTTACCCTTACCGTCAACATAGCGGAAGATACGCTGCATCGGACTATCGGTACCGAATATGCTCTCTGCGAGGTCGCGACGGGTGCGGACATAACGCTCGAACGCAAAGACGTTGGAGTAATCGTGGGGCTCAACTACGTACTTGGCGTTGATACCGAGCGCGGAGAGCGTCGGACCGAGCAATCCGAGATAGTCGTCCAACGGTATGTTCGCGCCCTGTGCCGTCACATTGATGCCGGTCATGTCGGGCATTCCCCGAATCTGTGAACCATCTTCCTTTCGCATGTCGGGCCAACGCGGCGAGATATTGTAGTGGACCTTCTTCTCACCGTTCAACGGATCCTCGTTAGATACGACGTGAAGTTCGTACTCGTGAACGTTTTCGATGCGAAAGTTCGGGTCATCGCGCGGAGCGAACGGGCAGTCACTGTACCCGAGCGTGGCCGTCCACTCTTCGTCATCGTACTGGAAGGAGACACTATCCGTGCCGCTACCTCTGTCGACTACGGAGTAGAGCACATAGAAGGGCTGAAGCTCGTATTCGGTGAACAGCAAGTTCGCGCCGGCTTCGTGCGGCGCGGGGTCCAAGAAGAACCCCCTTTTCCGCTCTGAGACTCCGACGGACTCCGGAGCGGACGTGCTCACGCCCGAGACCCCCGACAGTAAACCGGCCAAGCGTAGCCACTCTGCCTTGTCGTGGTAAGATGTGAAGGATTTGTTATGAGCCTAGGCCGGGATTTGAACCCGGGGTCTCGTCCTTACCAAGGACGCGCTTTACCGCTAAGCTACCCAGGCGCCATCCACGACTATCGGCGAATCGCGTTTATCCGTTTCGATTCACGGATCGGTCGCCGACCCGACGCCCGCCGGTTGGACCCGAGTGTCGACGTGGGCGGCGAGCGATTCGCGGGTCGTGGGGTCGAACGCGTCGTCCGCCGGCGGGAGTTCCCCGTCGAACGACCCCGCGAGGTCGGCGACGAACTCGCGACACGCCGCCGAGGGGTGGGCGTCGACCGCCGTCAGGCCCGCGACGAGCGCGAGGTCGAGGACGTCGGCTTCGAGCGGGCCGACGGGGTCGTCCGCCGGCGAGGCGGCGGTCCGGTCCCGGCCGAACGCCCGGACGGTCTCGACGGCGCGCTCGGCGGCTTCCGTGCGCGCGAGGAGGTAGAACCCGCGGGCGACGAGGACGTCCGCCACGAGGACGTCGAGGTTCGCGTCGGTGTCTCCGTCCTCCCACGGCGCGTCGTGGGCCAGCGCGCGGGTCAATCGGAGCCCCTCGTAGATGAGTTGGGTGCCCGCGGCGCGGGTGGCGACCGTCTCGAAGCCGACCGGCTCGTCGGCGGCGCGTGCCGATAGGACCACGAGAACGCCGGGGGCCATCGACCCGCTCTCGACGACCGTCTCGATGGCGTCGCGGAACGCACCGGGGTCGACGTCACGGACGGCCTCCCGTGCGGCACGACGGACGTGGGAGGCGTCATCCATCGGGCTGAAAGAGGCGCGCGGAGGGCAAAGGCCTTTGGAAACCGTACACAGTCGTCGACATGATACGCATCGAAACCGACGGTCGCGTCGGCTCGCTGACGATCGACCGCCCGGAGAAACGGAACGCGCTCACCGCCGACGCGCTGACCGCCCTCGAAACCGGGATCGAACGGCTCGAAACCCCCGTCGTCCGTCTTCGCGGCGCGGGACCGGCCTTCTGTGCGGGGGCCGACCTCGAAGCGGTCGCGGCCCTCGACGGCGAACGCGCGGCCGAGTTCGCCCGACGCGGACAGCGGGTCGCGAACGCCATCGAGGGGTCGTCGTCGGTCGTGGTCGCGGTCGTCGACGGCCCGGCGCGCGGCGGCGGGGTCGAACTCGCGCTCGCGTGTGACCTCCAGGTCGCCACGCCCGACGCGACGTTCGCCGAACCCGGCGTGAGACTCGGGCTGTTCGGCGCGTGGGGCGGCACGCACCGCCTCCCCGACGTCGTCGGGGACGGCAACGCGCTCGACCTCTCGCTCACCGGACGGGTCGTCGACGCCGACGAGGCGCTTCGGATGGGACTGGTCTCGCGGGTCGTCGAGGACCCGGAGACGGTCGTAGCCTCGGTCGCGGGGAACGACGCCGCCGCGCTTCGAGCGGTGAAGGAACGCCTCCGCGACGACGCGTCGGCAGCGACCCAGGACGACCGTGAGGCCGAGGCGTTCGCGGGACTCGTCGAGCAGCAGGACCTCGCGAACCGCGGCTGACGGTTATCGGCGACGCCAGCGGACGAACGCAATCGCGCACGCTGCGACGACGATCCCGAGAAGCGCGACGGAAACGAGGTCGTTGCCCGTCCCTTCGCCCTGAGTCGTTACATCCGAACCGAAGATCGACCAGTCCGCTTTGACCGCGATTTCGACACAGTCGATCTGTCGGGGAACCGCCGCTCGCACGTCGTTCACTGCCCACGGTTTGACGCTGACCACGACCTTCTGCGTCGATTTGCCCCGAATCGTAGTTTCCTCCGATGTAGTTATCCACGTGGATTCGACGACGGACGTGTCGTCCACCCACTCTGGGAGACGCCTGTTGACGACCCGATCGACGTGATCGACCCGGTTAGTGTAAACCAGCCACGCGGCAGGAACGGTCGCGGTTTCGGCGACCTGCGTGCCGGACATTAGCGTCGGCACGCTCACGTTCCCGCGGGTCGACGCCGAGACCGAACAGTTCCCGGCCAGAACGGAGGAGTTGAGCGGCACTGTGACGTTACTCTCGTTTCTGACAGCGGTTCCCGCGACCGACCCCTGGCCCGACGTGTTCGCTGGCGTGGTAGTCCCCA
This sequence comes from Halococcus hamelinensis 100A6, assembly GCF_000336675.1. NCBI lineage: Archaea > Methanobacteriati > Methanobacteriota > Halobacteria > Halobacteriales > Halococcaceae > Halococcus > Halococcus hamelinensis. Next base: position 46,823 of record NZ_AOMB01000007.1, read on the forward strand.
CCTGATTGACTGACCCGGTCGCGACTGCAACACCGGCAACGAGGCTCACACAGGCCGCCCCGACGACCAGCAACGTGACGACCGTCAGTCGTTTCATACGACGAACCCAAGCGGTATCGATAAATACCTCCCGGTGTTGCAAGAATCGACCCGACGAACGCGACCTATTCGAGCGCATCGGGTGCGGGCGGCATCTCACGTTTGTGTTCGCTCCGGGCCACGAGGGTATCGACGGTGTCGATCTGTTCGGGGTCGATGTCGAGCTCGCGCGCGGTCGCGGTCTTCGAGAGCGGGCCGTCGACGTGGAGCGCGAGCACCGCATCGAGGGTGTCGTAGTTCATCCCCATCTCCTCTTCGTCCGTCTGGCCGACCCACATCCCCGCCGTCGGGGTCTTCTCCACGAGGTCGTCGGGCACGCCCACGTGGCTCGCGAGCTGGCGGACCTGCTGTTTGTAGAGGTTGCCGATGGGGTGGCAGTCCACCGCGCCGTCGCCGTACTTGGTGTAGTAGCCCGCGAGCGCCTCGCTCCGGTTTCCGGTGCCGAGCACGATCCGGTTCTCGTGGTTGGCGACGAAGTAGTTGAGCACCGCGCGGGTCCGAACCCGGACGTTGCCGACCGCGGTTCTGAGTTCCTCGGATTCGACCTCGTCGCCGACGGGTTCGGGGAACGCGTCGACGAACGCGTCCACGATGGGTTCGATGGCGATCACCTCGTACTCGATCCCGAGGTCCTCGGCGACGCGCTCGGCGTCGCTCATGTTGTCGTCGGCGTTGACCTCGCTCGGCATCACGATGCCGTGTAGTCCGTCCTTCCCGAGGGCGTCGACGGCGAGGTAGGCCATCAGGGTGGAATCGATGCCGCCCGAGAGCCCCAGCACGCCGCCGTCCGCCCCCGCGTCCGCGACGGTGTCGGCGACGAAGTCGGTGATCCGGTCCTTCGTGGCGTCGAGTTCGTCGTCGGAAAACGAGAGGTCGAGCGGTGCGTCGGGCCGGACGGCAGAGTCGGTGTCGGACATTACCGGTCGTACGGATTCGCGTTACTAATAGCTACCACCCGACGCACAGGAATAGCCGTTCGATCGATCGTTTCCGGTCGTGACGGGGCCAAATCCGGGAAAGCGACGAAAGCGCTCGTCGGGGAGGCTCTCACGACGCAATCGTGAACAGGAGGAGGTTGTGTGCGCCGGGACCGAGCCCCACCGCGGCGACCGCACCGAGCAGGAGGTAGCCCTCGCCGGGTTCCTCGCGAACGTAACTCGCCAAGAGGACGAGCACCGCCGCCGCGAGCGCGAGTTTGACGACGACGAACAGCCAGCCGGCCCCCAGAAGGGAGGCGGTCGGAAGCGTGGCGGCGAACTCGATGATCGCCCGGGAGAACGGCGAGCGCTCGCCGAAGCCCAGCACGTCGATCCCGACGGCGGTCGAGACGCCGTCGAGCGCGTGGCCGAGAACGCAGAGCCCCCCGACCGCGCCGGTCACGCGGGTCGCGGGCACCAGCCGTCGGATCGCCACCCAGACCGCCGCCGCACAGACGACCGCGACCGCCAGCGCCACCCCTGGCCACACCGGTTCGAGGTCCGGCGCGCTCATCGCGAGCGCCCAGCCGACCACGACGACCGCCAGAACGGCACCCGAGAGACCGACCACGCTCGGGACGGATGGGGGCCGCCAGCGGTCGGCGGGGAGGCCGGCGGCCGCGCTCGCCGCCCAGACCGCGCCCGCGAGCACCGCGACCGAGACGTAGACCGTGGGCGAGGAGAAGAAGGGTTTGAGAAGGAACGAGGACGTATCGTGGACCTGATAGAGCACGTAACAGGACGACCCGACCACCATCCACGGCGCGAACGAGACCACCACCCGGTCGGTGACGCGCGGCCCGACCCGGCGGAGCGCGAGCGCCACGCCGGCGAGCGCGAGCACGAGCACGACGAGATAGGCCACCGGCGGCAGCGTCGAACCCTCGGGGAGGACCTGGAGGATCTGCATAGCGAAATCGGCAGTGGGGCGGGCGAAAGCGTTGCGGTCGGCCGACCGCGGAGTTATCCGGATCGACCGTCTCACGCGGGCATGGACCGCACCGCGCTCGCCGCCGCCGTCGACCACACGGTCCTGGGTCCCGAAACCACCCCAGGGGACGTCGAACGGGTCGTCGGCGAAGCCGCCGAGTACGGCATGAACGCCTGTGTACCGCCGTGCTATCTGGACATCGCCCGCGAGGCGGGACCCGACGTCACCCTCGCCACCGTCGTCGGCTTCCCGCACGGCCAGCACGCTCCCGAGACCAAACGCGACGAGGCGGTGCGGGCGTGGGAGGTCGGCGCGGACGAACTCGACGTCGTCCTCAACGTCGGGCGGCTCCGCGCGGGCGAGGACGACGCCGTGGCCGACGAACTCGCCGAGGTGGTCGCCGGCGTGCCCGTCCCGGTGAAAGTCATCATCGAAGCCCCCCTCTTGGGCGACGAGGAGAAACACCGTGCGTGCGAGTGCGCCGTCGCCGCCGACGCCGACTTCGTGAAGACCGCGACCGGCTTCGCCGGCGGCGCGACCGTCGCGGACGTCGAACTGATGAGCGAGTACCTCCCGGTGAAGGCCAGTGGGGGAATCGGCAGTTACGAAGCGGCGAGCGGGATGTTCGAAGCGGGTGCGGAGCGGATCGGTGCGTCGAGCGGCGTCGCCATCCTCGAGGGGTTCGACGCGGCGAACGAGTAGGGAGGCGCTACTCGACGGCCTCGATGGCGCGAACCACGCCGCTCACCACGAGCCACGGCACCGCCCAGAGCCCGACGAACCCCGCGACCGTGGCCGCGAGCACGCCGCCGAACGCCGGGATGCCGTAGACCACCAGCCACACGGCGAGGAGCGCGAGCGCACCCCCCGCCAGCCAGCGCAGCGCGGCCGTGATGGACGCTCCCGCGCCGCCAGGGGCGGGGATCCGACCCCCGAAGTCGGTGCTCGACCGCTCGATACGCCCTCCGGTATCCGCGAAGCCATCGTAGTTCATCTCTACTCCATCGTAGTCCACCGTTCCCAATAAGTGTTATCTGAAATACATTTCTGTAATCCGTTCAACCGAAGGCGATTTATGTAAGATTTCAAATCTTTCGGGAGTTCGGGCGGCGGAACTACTCGCGTGTCACGTCGAGCACCCGCACGTCGCCGTCGATGGTGAGCGAGAGGGTCTCGTCGTCGGCGGGGATCGTGAACCGCACCCGCCAGGGGTCGGTGGAGTCGACCACCACGTACTGGTCGTCCCAGAGGTACTCGATCTCCCAGGAGGGGGTGCGCCGGACGTCGATGCCGTGGTCGTAGAGGAAGGCGACGACGGGAGGCGAGGACTGGAAGGTCTCGCCGACGGCGGTGTGCATGTCGGCCCCGCAGCGCCGGCAGGTGTGGACGACCGTCGGCGGGTCGTCGGGGTCCTCGCCGGCGACGAGTTCGGAGGTCCGTCGGCCGAAACACCACGTACAGAGGCCGTCGACAGCGAGCGCGGTCTGGGCGCGCATCCAGCCGTCGTAGACCCAGAGGAGGTCGTCGGTGTCCCGGCCCGCGAGGGTTCCCGGCGGAAAGGGGAAGTCGTGGAACTCGATCCCGCAGTCCGGACAGCCGATCACGACGTACTCGTGGTCGTAGCGCGCCACGAGGGTCGCCCCGCAGTCGTAGCACTCGCCGTCGAGGGCGAACGGCTCAACGCTGTGTTCGTCGGCGAACGACGCGAGCATCGACCGACAGACCGCGAGGCCGCTGAACAGGAGGGCATAGCCCTCGTCGGTCCGGTAGATGAACCGTCCGGTGAGCTGTTTGAGGTGGTAGTTGAACCGGCCGCTGTCGCCGAGCCCGACCCGATCGTTGAGGTCGGAGAAGGACACCACCCGGTCGGGGGAGTCGTAGAGCGCGAACAGGATCCGGATCCGGGTCTCGCTCGCCAGGGTCCGAAACGCACTTTCGAGGCGGTCGGTCGGCACCGTGGCCGCCGTGGTCTCCTGTTTCATTGCTCGCTCCGGCAGGCGGTGATCGTCATGGCGGTGAGTGGAATCGGGTCATGATAAACGCACGGCACGAGGCGGAGCCGACTTGTGCGGGCGAGCCGAGCCGTCGACGTGGTTCGGGACGAGAACCGTTCGCTGATACGGCCGTTCGGCTACGTCGAGGACTACCCAGTGGTCCGCCGCATCGGCGAGTACGACCTGTTCCTCGGGAACCGGCTCGCGGCCGACCCCAGCCATCACGACCGGGAGTTCGCGTTCGTGCTCACGCTCGCCGGCGACGCGGAGCCGCTGACGACCCATCACTGCCCGCTCGTCGACGGTCCCGGTAACGACTGGTCGGCGTTCGAGACCGCCGTCGACACCGCTCGACGGCTCTTTCGCCGGGACGGCTCCCTCTTGGTCCACTGCACTGCCGGGGTCTCGCGGAGCAGCACGGTACTCGCGACGACCCTGGCCGCGGAGGAGCGGACGAGCCTCGCGGCGGGGTTCGATACCGTGCTCGACGCGCGCCCGTCCGCCGTCTCCCACCCGGCGCTCCGCGAACTGGCGGTCGTCTATCTCGCCGCTCGGGCGGAGTCCCCGTCTCGCGGGTGAGGCCGCGCTCGCGGGTGAGGCCGCGAGTCCGTCGCGTTTTTGCCCGCGCGGCCCCGAACGACGGTGACCGGATGGCCAGCTATCACATCGAAACCTACGGCTGCACCGCGAACCGCGGCGAGAGCCGCGAGATCGAGCGCCGGCTCCGCGACGGGGGTCACCACCCCGCCGAGGGCCCCAAAGCAGCCGACGTGGCCATCCTCAACACCTGCACCGTGGTCGAGAAAACCGAGACCAACATGCTCCGGCGGGCACGCGAACTGGAAGAGGAAACCGCCGACCTCGTCGTCACGGGCTGTATGGCGCTCGCCCAGGGTGAGCAGTTCGCCGACGTCGACGCCCGGGTCTGTGGCTGGGACGAGGTCCCCGAAGTCGTCCGGAACGGCGAGTGTCCCACCACCGCCCCCGGTACGGAACCGATCCTCGACGGGGTAGTCGGGATCCTCCCGATCGCGCGGGGCTGTATGAGCAACTGCTCGTACTGCATCACGAAACACGCGACGGGGAAGATCGACTCACCACCAATTGAAGAGAACGTCGAGAAGGCCCGCGCGCTGGTCCACGCCGGCGCGAAGGAGATCCGGGTGACGGGGCAGGATACGGGTGTCTACGGCTGGGACGAGGGCGAGCGAAAGCTCCACCGGCTCCTCGACCGGATCTGCGACATCGAGGGGGACTTTCGAGTACGCGTCGGGATGGCGAACCCGAAAGGGGTACACGGAATTCGTGAGGAGCTCGCCGAGGTCTTCGCGGAAAACGAGAAGCTCTACGACTTCCTCCACATCCCAGTGCAGTCGGGCAGCGACGACGTGCTCGGCGCGATGCGCCGCCAGCACCAGGTGCGCGAGTTCCGCGAGGTGGTCGAGACGTTCGACGCACACCTCGACCACTGGACCCTCGCCACCGACTTCATCGTGGGTTTCCCCACGGAGACCGACGCCGACCACGAGGCCTCGATGGAGCTCCTCCGGGAGACGACACCCGAGCGGATCAACGTCACGCGCTTCTCGAAGCGCCCCGGCACCGATGCCGCCGACATGAAGGGACTGGGTGGGACACTGAAGAAGGAGCGCTCGTCGGCGATGACGGACCTGAAGATGGACGTGGTCGAGAACGCCTACCGCTCGATGGTCGGCGAGTGCCACGAAGTGTTGGTGGTCGAGCAGGGAACCGGGGATTCGGTGAAGGCCTACGACGAGGCCTACCGCCAAGTGATCATCCGCGAGGCGGACGAGCGCGGCATCGAGCCCGGCGACGTCGTGGAGGTCGTGGTGACCAGTCAAAACACGGTCTACGCGTTCGGCGAGCCGGTCTGGGCCGAAGCCGACCCCGCTCCCGTCGTGTGAGCGCGCGGTCGGGGTGGTCGATGGCTGTCGGGATCACTCCTCCGTGGCCGTCGCGTCGTCGGCGTGCGAGCGCACCCAGAGTTCGCCGATCCGCGAGAGCTTCGTGCGGTGGGATTTGCCCCGTGAGTCCTGTTCGATGTAGCCCTTGTCGCTCGGCCCCAGCCTGTCGACGTTGTAGATGACCTTCGAGCGGAAGCTGTCGGTGTACTCCTCCGCGAGTTCACGCGCGAGGGCCTGTGCGAGTTCGGAGACGCTCTCGAACGGGCCGTCCTCGCCGAGTTTGAACAGGATGAGCTCCTCGAAGGGTTTGACGTTCGAGAAGGAAGCTACGGGAATTTCGAGGATGTGGCTCCCGTCGACGGCCTTCGCGCCGATGGTGGTGCCGCGCTCGTCGAACTCCGCGAGGAGGTCCCGGGCGCTCTCGACACGCTCGCCGATCCGGTCGTCGTCGAGCTCGGTGTCGAGGTCGTCGAGGAGGTCGGTCTGGCGGCGGAGCTCCTCCGCGAGCTCGGTTTCGAGGTACTTCTCCGGCACCGTGTAGTAGGTGTGGATCCGCTCGCGGTCCTCGCTGCGCTCGACCCCGATGGAGTGGGCCGCGGTGGCGAACGCGAAGCTCACGGGCCGGGGCATCGCGCTGACGTTGGCCCAGACGTCCCGGCCCGCGTCGAGTTCGGCGTTGATGAGGCCGTAGGCCTGCTCGAACGCCGCGTCGTAGTCGTAGACGTCCTCGACGACGAACCGCTCGGTTTCGGCCCCCAGGAGGTTCCTGAAGTCCTGTTCGAGCTTCGCCGCGAGGTTTCGGGAGTACTCGACGTTCGCGGCGCTCCCGACTGCGCCTTCGAGGAGGATCACCCGGTCGACGTCGAGCTTGTCCCGGACCAGCGGGGCGATGAGCCGGTCGTAATCGAACCCGACGGGGACGATGTGGGTCTGCATACACGACCTACCCGTGAACGACGAATAAACGTTGTCGAGCGGTTTCGAAGAAATAGAGTCTTCAAAGTCGGCTATTTCTGTAGACGACCCGTACAACTAAGTGAGAAAGGATCTGTGTATTCGATAGAGGCGATCGAACACGATGGAACGAAACGAAGCGGTCACCGTCTCGGAAGTACTCGACAGAATTCCCGTCGGGCGGTTTCACCACCGTCTGCTGGCGATCTGCGGCGGCGCGTGGGCGTTCGACGGGATGGAGGTCATCATCATCAGCTTCACCCTCCCGGTGCTCATCGGCGCGTGGGGGCTCTCGGGGCTCACGGCGGGGCTGCTGGGCGCGGCGAGCTTGATGGGGATGATCGTCGGCAACTGGTGGTGGGGCTGGTACGCCGACCGCCACGGTCGGAAGGGGGCCTTCCAGTGGACGGTGTTGATCTACTCGGTGTTCACCGGGCTGACCGCGCTCTCGGTCGGGTTCTACTCGGGCTTCGGGCTTCGATTCCTCACTGGCGTCGGCCTCGGCGGCGCGCTCGCGGTCGACACCTCCTATCTCTCCGAACACCTCCCGACGGATCGCAGAGGACGGTATCTGGTCTACCTCGACGCCTTCTGGCCGATCGGGAACGTGCTCGCCGTGGCGCTCGCGTGGGTCTTCCTCGCCCAGCTCCCCACCAACGGCATGGTCGCCCTGCCGGTACTCGGTGCTGTCGAGGGCTGGCGATTGCTGTTCGTGAGCGCTTCCATGCCCGCGCTGCTCGTGTTCGTGATCCGCTCACAGCTCCACGAGACGCCGTACTTCCTCGCGCAGTCGGGCGATCTGGAGGCGGCGAACGACCGGCTCAGGACGATCGCCGAGACCAACGGCGAGTCCTACGAACCGATCGAGGGTCCCGTCACGACCCGTCCCGCCGCCGGGATCCGACGGCTGTTCGAGGCGGACCTCCGGCGGCGAACCGTGATGATCGCGGTCGCGTGGTTCGCCATCAACTTCGGCTACTACGGGGTGTTCATCTGGCTACCCCAGACCGTGGGCGCGTCGGGGGTCGTGGGGAGCATCTACGGCTACTTCATCCTCATCGGGGTCGTCCAGATCCCGGGCTACTTCAGCGCGGCCTACCTCGTCGAGCGGGTCGGCCGAAAGCCCACGCTCGGCGCGTACCTCGTTCTCTCGGGCGTCTTCACCTTCGTCTTCGCCGCCTCGATGCCGGGGGTAGACTTCCTCGGGCTCGGACTCTCGGGCTTCTGGCCGTTCTTCGGCGGACTGCTCGCCGCCTCCTTCTTCACGCTCGGCGCGTGGGGCGCGATCTACGCCTACACGCCCGAACTCTTCCCGACGAACGCGCGCGCGACCGGCAACGGCTTCGCGGGCGGTGTGGGAAAGATCGCCGCCGTCATCGGCCCGATCCTCGCGGGGGCACTCGTCCCGCAGGGCTATCTGGTCGCACTCCTGCCCCTCGCCGCGGCGTTCGTCGTTGGAGGAGTCGTGGTGCTCGCCTTCGGCCGCGAGACGATGGGCGAGCCGCTCACCTGAGCCGCTGAACCGTCCGATATTCGCCGAATCAGTACACCCGCGTTCCGTTCTCGACCTCGCTCTCGGGCTGGAGATGGATCACACCACCATCACCATCATCCACACCGGTGACGAGACACTGGCTCTCGAAGCCCGCGATGGTGACCGCCCCGAGGTTCGTCACCGCGACGACCTGGCGACCCACGAGGTCGTCCTTCTCGTAGCGGGTCAGCCCGGCCGCCGACTGTCTGGTCTCGCCGCCGAAGTCCACCTCGAGTTTGTAGACGTCCTTTCGCGCCTCGGGGAACTCCTCGACCGAGACGACCTCGCCGATCCGCATCTCGACATCCGAGAGAAACGTTTCGGGATCGATGTCGGGTTCGTCGATGCCCATGCGCCGCCATTGGGTTCGGGATGTATGATTCCAGCGGAGCTTTCGCCAGCGTTCCTCGACGGAGCGGACCGCCGTCTACGCCGAGAGGATCTCGTCCGCCAGGTCCTTCGCGTAGGTCGACGTGACGCTGCTCACGGCGACGAACACGACGACCGTGACGACGAGGCCGATGAACCCGTAGTACAGACCGAACTCGTACCGGCTCGGGATCCAGCCGAGGAAGTAGCCCAGCACGACGGCCTCGCCGACCACCATCGACGCGATACTCCCCTCGGCGGTGGCCCCGTCCCAGTAGAGCGTGAAGTACAGCGTCGGGGCTATCGGGCCGTGCATGACGACGGCGAGCGCACCGAGCTGGAAGATGGTCGCCGGCCGAATGTACGCCAGAACGAGGGCGACGGCGATCAGCGCGAAGAGGATCACCTGCGTCGCTTGGACTTCCCGCTTCTCGCTCGCGTCGGGATTGATGTGCCGCCGATAGATGTCACGGCCGATCAGGGAACTCAGCGACAACAGAAGCGAGTCGGTCGTGGACATCAGCGCCGCGACGGCTGCCGAAAGGATGATCCCGGACACGACCGGCCCCGTGATCTCAAGGAAGACCTCCCCGATCGCGTAGTCGGGGTTCTGGATGTCCGGGACGATACCGATCGACCAGACGCCGATGACGATCCCCGCGAGCGACATCAGGAGCCCGAGGATCGGGAGCAGTACCGCCGACCGCTTCATCGAACGGGTCGAGTCAGCAGCCAGGAACCGCTGGAAGAGGTGTGGGAGACTCGTCGATGCGACGGCGAACCCCAAACCGAACGTGACGACGAACAGCGGCGTCCACGACCCGACCGGTCCCTCGAACGTGAACAGGTCGGCGTTCACGTTCTGAACGCCACTCACCAGTTCGCCCGGCCCGATGATGACCAGTATGGCGACGACCGCACCGATGAGACTGAGGAACATCATGGACCCCTGTATGGTGTCGGTCCAGGCGACGCCGAGCATCCCGGAGACGTGGATGTAGATGGCCATGAACGCCGCCATCGCGACGATGGCGTAGACGTACGGCACGTCCATCAGGATGTTCAGCGCGACCCCGCCGCCGATGATCTGGACCGTGGCGTAGCCGATCAGGGCCAGCGTCGTCAGCGCGATGTAGACGATGGGCACGACTTCGTTGTCGAATCTGGCACGGACGTACTCGGCGGGCGTGATGTAGTCGAATCGGTCGCCGACGCGCTTCACCTTCGTTCCGAAGGACGCGAACATCGGCCCCCAGAAGACGACGTTGATGATGAACACGGCCGCCACGCCGAGACCGGTCCCTCTCGCCTGTGCGCCGAGCCCGAAGAAGGTGAACGAACTCAGGATGGAGGACATCAACGTGAAGAGGAGGATGACGGTGCCGAGGCCCTTATCGGCCACGTAGAAGGAGCTCGGCGTATCCTCGATGTAGCGTGAGGCGAACAGTCCGATGCAGAGTACCCCCAGCATGTAGACCGCGAAGACGACCGTTTGGACGACGGCGACCATTCACTTCACTCTCGACGTCCGCGTCGTTCGATCGGCGGAGGCGCTTCCAGGGTTGGTGATGAAGACGACGACGAGGGCGTACATCACGAGCGCGACGGCGAAACACACCCAGAACCAGACCGGAAGCCCGAGGAAGAACCCATCGAGCGACCCCGCCAGCGGGGCGACGACGAACGGGAACATCGTCACCACCACTAGCGCGACCAGTGCGGTCCACTGAACCGAGGTGAGGTGTATGTTAACAGCCATGACTACCGTAGCGTATATCTCCATCAAAAAAGTTCTGGTTCGTTAATGATGGTTGTCCAGTCGTCCACTCGGTTGGTCGCGGTCGCGCGCACCCGGGAACGGTGACAGACCGTGTCCGGACCCGATACGAACACCCTCGCGGTCATCGCTGTCGATGCGCCCGCCGCCCGTCACGAGCGCGGTCCTGTCGGCGAGTCCGAGATCCATAGACGAGGGTTCGCCGGGTTCGATCAAAGCGAGCGCTCCCGTGATGATGGGCTGTGGATGGCGGCTCGGCCGACTCGGGAGGGGACCCGCTGATGCGGTGGTGGTTGCGGCGCGGGAGCGGCACGGTAGTGGTTGCGGCGCGGGAGCGGCACGGTAGTGGTTGCGGCGCGGGAGCGGCACGGTAGTGGTTGCGGCGGTGGTGGACGGTTGGCGCGCGCTCGCGGTCGTGCGCGAACGGGCGTGAGCGCGCGACCGCGAACACTGCGCGAGGGATGACGGAGACGAGTGAGCGACGCGAACGAGTCGACGGAATCGGCTGGGGAGGCGTGTGGCCGTCGCGGGGTGGTGCTGTGCGGTAGCGGGGCGGTCTCTCAGTTGCGTCGTGCGAGTTGGTAGTCATAGTACTCATCCGATAGATCATCCTCCTTAGGCGCTCGCCCCGATACCAACCCTCATTCGGGCAGCCGTGGAGCGGTGCGATTGCGGGGCGGTCCCTCAGTTGTGTCGTGCGAGTTGGCGATCGCGTCAAACATCTCCCTCGGTCATCCCCCCTTGGCGCTCGCTCCGATACCAACCCTCATTCGATCGCCCGTCCCATCCCCGCATGACCACCGTCGTCTGCCTCCGCCACGGCGAAACCGACTGGAACGCGACCCGCCGGCTCCAGGGCTGGGCTCCCACCCCGCTGAACGACCGCGGCCGCGAACAGGCCGCCGCGGCGGGAGCCCACCTCGCCGCGAGCTACGACGTCGACCGGCTGCTCGCCTCCGACCTCCGGCGAACTCGCGAGACCGCCACCGTCCTCCACGAGTCGGGGGTCGAACCCGCCCCCGTCTTCGAGTCGACCTGGCGCGAACGGGACTTCGGGGTCTATCAGGGCCTCACCTACGACGAGATGTTCTCGGAGTATCCCGAGTTCGCGGTCGGGCGGTCGGGCGAGTCCGCGCTCGCGCTGACCCCCGAGCGCGGCGAGAGCCTGCTCGACCTCCGCGAGCGCGTGGTCGATGGGTTCGACCGCCTGCTCGCCGATTCGGGAGCCGACGAAACGGTCCTGGTCGTCACCCACGGCGGGGTGCTCTACGCCCTCGTCAGCCACCTCACGGACACCGACTTCGTGACGGTCGTCGACGAGGGCGGACAGGGCAACTGCGCCGTCAACGAGTTTCGAGCGGTGGACGATGGGGTCGAAGCGGTCCGGACGAACGACACGAGCTATCGGGAGTGAGTTTTCAACTACCGTTCGCGATCCGCCGCACCGCGTGGAGGTCCGCGACCTCGTAGGTCGGCGAGACGGAGAGATCCAGCCCCTCGCGGTGGGGCCGGCGGACGAACGCCGAGTCGACCGCCGCCCGGTCCGCGGCCACGACGTCGCTCTCGCTGTCGCCGACGTAGAGCACCCGGTCGTCGGCCGCGTCAAGGTCCGCCAGCGCGCGCTCGATGTAGTGGGGGTTCGGCTTCCGGCGCGCGAGGTTTCCGATCCCGTTTTCGCGACCGTAGTAGGTCTCGAAGAGGTGTTCGAGGTCGAAGAAATCGAGCACGAACTCGATCGTCGCGTGGTGGTTGTTGCTCACGACGCCGCGCGTTCCCGCGATGTCCGCGATCGCGCTCACGTCGTCGTAGGTCGTCCGCGAGCCGTCCTCGAAGGCGCGCTCCTGGAAACGCTCGTCGTGGCGCTCGCGGGCGTTCCAGACCGCCTCGGGGTCGACGTCGTGGGTCGCCGCGAGGTCGCCGATCCGGTCGGCGCTCGGGTCGGTGACGAGCCCCGCGAGTGCCTCGCGGTCGACGTCCTCTATCCCGAGGTCGTCGAACGCCGCCCGCGCCGCCGCGACCTGGGCGTCGTGCCGGGGCGGCGCGACGAGGATCCCGTCGCTGTCGAACACCACCGCGTCGTATTCGCTCACGTACGGATCGTGCGTCCGCGAGGAAATCGGTGTTCCGGTCCCGGCTATCGTGGGTGGCCGTTCAGTCGGTCGAGGTCGGATACTCGACGTCGAGGTCGAGGTCGTCGTTCGCGGGGCTGACGCTGCCCGTCCGGTAGCCGTCGAGGTCGAGGGTGACGTGGTCGAAACCGATGTCGGTGAGGTGGTCGCGGGCGGCCCGCGCGAAGTCGGGATCGAGCGCGCGCTCCAGTTCGTCGGGCGCGACCTCGATGCGCGCGAGGCCGTCGTGGTCGCGGACCCGGAACTGCTCGAAGCCCCAGGTCCGGAGGAGGGTTTCGGCCCGTTCGACCCGACTGAGGCGCTCTTCGGTGACTTCCAGTCCCGTGGGGATCCGCGAGGAGAGACAGGCCATCGAGGGTTTGTCGGCCACCGAGAGGCCGTAGTCGCGGGCGATCTCGCGGACCTCCTCCTTGGTGATGTCGTGGTCGAGCAGCGGCGAGTAGGCGTCCAACTCCTCGACCGCGCGGAGGCCGGGCCGGTGGCCCTCGCCGGGGTCGGAGGCGTTGGTGCCGTCACAGACCGTCTCGATCCCGCGCTCGCGCGCGGCGTCGAACATCGCCGAGAGCCGCATCGTGCGGCAGTGATAGCACCGCTCGCCGTCGTTCTCGACGAACGCCTGGCTGTCGAGCTCCGAGAACTCGGCGAGCTCGTGGCGGATGCCGATCTCCTCGGCCACGCGTTTCGCGTCGTCGAGCTCCGCTTCGGGCAGCGTCTCGCTTTTGGCGGTACACGCCACCGCACCGTCCCCGAGCGCGTCGTGGGCGAGCGCCGCGACCACGCTCGAGTCCACCCCGCCCGAGAAGGCGACGAGCACGCCGTCGCGCTCGGCGAGCGATTCCCGGACGGCGGCGGCCTTTGCCTCCGTGTTCATGTCCGTTCCTCGTGACGAGTAGCCAAAAACGCGTTGTCCCGCACCCCGGTTGGTTTTTCTCCCCGGCGCGACTCGACGGATGCGATGGAGTTCGAATCCATTGTCGGGGTCGGGGCGAAGACCGCGGAGCGGCTCGCAGCGCTCGACGACCCCGAACGCGCCCTCAGCGAGGGCGACGTCGCGGCGCTCGCGCGCGCACCCGGCATCTCGACCGGCCGGGCGGCCGCCATCGCCCGCGCCGCCATTCGCGACGAACACGACGACGCCGGGGAGTTCCTCGCCACCGACCGCGCCCGCGAGATCTACCGCGACGCCCTCTCGCTCCTCCAGGAACGGGCGGTGACCGACCACGCGGCCCACCGCCTCGAAACCCTCTATCCCACCGGCAGCGAGTCGCGGGTGACGGAGGTCCGCGAGTGGGTCGCGACCGCGATGGAGCGCGAGCCCCGCCAGGACGTACTGGACGCGCTCGACGGGGTCGCACCGCTCGACGACCCCTCTCGGGACCGGATCCGCGATCGCTGTCTCGCGACCGCCGACGCCGAACGCCACGCCGAGGCACAGGACGAGTTCCCCGAGCTCTCGGTCGAGGTCGTCGAGGACGCCCGTGGGCTCGCCGACCTCGCCAAGGGCTACTCGACCGTCATCGCGCTCGACGAAGCCTTCGCCGGCGTCGACATCGCGGGCGACGTTCAGGTCAGACCGGACGCGCTCGAAACCCCGGAAGAGGTGGTCCCCGAGCGCGTGCTCTCCTTTTTCGCCCACAACCGCGAGCGCCTCGAAGCCGCCGCCAGGGTCCACCGCACAACCGACCTCGATCCTCCCGTGGACCTCGCGAGGCTCGACGAGGCGCTCGCGGGCCTCACCGAGGAGGGCACCATCGTCGGCGACGAGGAACTCGATAGACTCGGACGAGCGGTCGACGACCTCGACGCGGCGGTCTCCACAGCCGAAAGCGTCGCCAACGACCGGCTTCGCGAGGCGATCGAGGAGCGCGACGTCACCATCGAGGGCGCGGATCTCCTCTCACTCGTCGAGCAGGGCGCGGGCGTGGACTCGCTGCTCTCGCGCGAACTCGCCGACGAGCACGCCGCCGCCATCGACGCCGCCCGCGACCAGCTCGTTGATTCGCTCCAGCTCGACACCGGCGAGGCCGAACTCGCCACCCGCGCGTTCCCCGAGGAGCCGACGTTCCCGGTCGAGCACGACGAGGGGGTCGTCAACCGCCTCCGCGAGGACCTCACCGCCGCCCGCGACCGCCGGGCGACGCGGCTGAAACGCGACCTCGCGACCGAGTTCGCCGACCTCCAGGCGGGCTGTGACGACCTCGTCGGGGCGGCGCTCTCGCGCGACCGCGAACTCGCGGTGGCGCGCTTCGCCAGCGATTTCGACTGCGTGCTCCCCGAGTTCGGCGGCCGCGGGGTGGCGGTCGAGGGCGGGCGCTCGCCGCTGCTCGACTGCGCCTTCGAGGACGTCGAACCCGTGGACTACGCCGTGGCGGGGCCGACGCTGCTCTCGGGGGTCAACTCCGGGGGGAAGACCTCGACCCTCGACCTCCTCGCGCTCGTCGCGGTGCTCGCTCACATGGGGCTGCCCGTGCCCGCCGACGAGGTCCGGATCGAGCGCTACGAGGCGCTCCACTACCAGGCCAAGACCCAGGGCACCCTCGACGCGGGCGCGTTCGAGGCCACCCTCCGGGAGTTCGGCGAGCTCGTCTCGGGCGGGCGGAAACGACTGGTGCTGGTCGACGAACTAGAGAGCATCACCGAACCCGGCGCGTCGGCGGTCATTATAGCTGGTATCCTCGAAGCGCTCGACGGCGAGACCACGGGGGTGTTCGTCTCCCACCTCGCCGGCGAGATACGCGAGGCCGCCGGGTTCGAGGTTCCCGTCGACGGCATCGAGGCCGTCGGCCTCGTCGACGGCGAACTCGAGGTCGAGCGCTCGCCGAAGAAGGACAGCCTCGCGCGCTCGACGCCCGAACTCATCGTCGAGAAGCTCGCGACCGAGGACGCGACGGACGAGAACGAGGTCTTCTACGAACGGCTGCTGGAGAAGTTCGAGTAGCCCACTCGCTCGCATACTCGTTTCGCGTCTCGATTCCGTTCGGAGTCTCGGTTTCGTTTGTTCACTCATTAGCCGATCCGACGACGGCAATACCCGACGAAACCGAGGGACCGCTACCGTCCCGCACCGCCCCGTACTGGCCACGAACCTCCCGCACCCACCTTTTTCTTCGTCGGGGGAACCTCCCACAGGGAGGCGACCACTCCTCGAAAAACCTGTCCTCGTGAGGGAAGCGAACGAAGCCGTTTCGAACCACGTCTTCCGGCGGACGAAGAGGGGCGCTCGCTCCCTCCGGTGCTCATCCCTCGCACGCCGATTCGCGTCGAGACTCACTTCGTTCGTCCCGACGCGAGCGCGCGCCGTCCATGGCGGTACCACGCCCGCTCGCCGGCTGGCGATAGTCATCGAGCACGTCTTGAACCTCCTGTCTCGTCCGCTGCGAAGAATTGAAACCCGTCTATTCCGTAGCGGGCGCATGCAACACGTGACGATTCCGCAGGACCGTATCGGCGTGCTGATCGGCGAGGGCGGCGCGACGATGCGCGAGATCGAGGAGGAGGCCGAGATCCGGCTCGATATCGACTCCGAGACGGGCTCGGTCGGCGTCGAGACCGTCGGCGACCCGGTCCAGGGGCTCAAGGGCCCCGATATCGTGAAGGCCATCGGCCGTGGTTTCGCGCCCGACGAGGCGCTGACCCTGCTCGACGACGACGTGATGACCCTCCAGGTCGTCGACGTCGAGTCCGCGACCAGGAACAAGAACGACCTCACGCGGCAGAAGGGCCGGCTGATCGGCGAGAACGGTCGGACCCGCCAGCTGATGGAGGAGCTCTCGGGGGCCTCGGTCGTGATCTACGGCACGACGGTGGGGATCATCGGTCTCCCGCAGGCCGTCGAGGTGGTCCGCAACGCGGTCGAGATGATCCTCGACGGCGCGCCCCACGGCGCGGTCTACTCCTACCTCGAACGCAAACACAACGAGCTCAAGAACCCCGGCATGGAGTACCACCAGTTCACCGGTTGATCCGACCCCGGCACGTCTTCCGCACGCGGGACCGGCGCGGCTCTTAAACCACTGCCTGTCATTCGGTTCGCATGAGCGCGATCGATGCCGAGAACGTCGTCGTCACCTACGCCGACGGCACCGAGGCGGTCCGCGGGGTGGACCTCACCGTCCCCGAGGGCGAGTTCTTCGGCTTTCTCGGACCCAACGGCGCGGGCAAGACCACGACGATCAAGACGTTTACCACGCTCTTGCGCCCGACCGGCGGCACCATCCACGTCAACGGCTTCGACGTGCTGAACGAGGCCCAGTCGGTCCGCGAATCCATCGGCTACATGGCCCAGCACACCAGCGTCGACGAGGAGCTCACCGCGCGCGAGAACGTCAAGTTCGCCTGCGAGGCCTACGGCGTCCCGCGCGCCGAACGCGCCGACCGGATCGGCGAACTCCTCGACCTCGTGGATCTGGCCGACGTCGCCGACAAGGAGGCGAGCGAGTTCTCGGGCGGGATGAAAAAGCGCCTCGACGTGGCGACCGCGCTGGTCCACGAACCGCCGCTGGTCTTCCTCGACGAACCGACGACGGGGCTGGACCCGAAGGCACGGATCCGCCTCTGGGAGTACTTCCGGGAGATAAACCGCCAGGGGACGACGGTGTTCCTCACGACCCAGTACCTCGAGGAGGCCGACGAGCTCTGTGACCGGCTCTCGGTGATTCAAGACGGGGAGATCGTCGCCACCGACGCGCCCGACACGCTCAAATCCCAGGTCGGCGGCGACGTGCTGGAGGTCACCATCGAGGAGCCCAGTGACGACCGAAAGGAACGCGCTCGCGAGGTAGCCCACGAGTCCGGGCTGTTCGCCGACGGCACGATCGAGACCACCGAGGACGGCCTCTCGGTCGCCGCCGAGAACGCCCGACGGGCGGGGACCGACCTCCTGGTGGCACTTCGGGACGCGAGTTTCACCGTGACCGGCTTCGACATCCGCTCGCCGACGCTCGACGACGTCTTCCTCGCCATCACCGGCGAACCCACGGACGAGGAGAGTGAGGCGGGGTCGAATGCCGAGGCCGAACCCGTCGCGTCGGGGGCCGCCCGATGACCGCGGCGGACGGCTCGGTCGAGGCCGAGACGGGAACCGGAGCCGGAAGCACCCCTCGAACCACCCACTCCAACGGCTTCCTCACGGACGTCTGGATCAACCTCAAACGCTGGATCGTCAAGACCACCCGCAACCCGTTCGTGATCTTCGGCTCGCTGATCCAGCCGATCCTCTTCCTCGTGCTCTTCACCTCCGTCTTCGGCCAGGTCACCGGCGGCGCGCTGACCCAAGCGCTCGGCGAGGACGTGAGCTACGTCACCTACCTCGTGCCGGCGATCGTGATCCAGTCGGCGCTGGTGGCGGCCGCCGGTTCCGGGATCGGGCTGGTCGACGACATGGAGAACGGGATGTTCGAGAAGGTCCTCGTCTCGCCGATCAACCGCGGCGCGATGTTCCTCGGGAAGGCGCTCTCGGAGGTCGTCCGGATCGTGATCCAGACGTTCATCATCCTCGGGCTCGGTTACGTCCTCGTCTGGCTCGACACCGGTGGTTCGATCGGGAGCTACATCCGAACCGGCTTCCTCGGTGCGGTCGGGGTCGTCGTCGTGGCGGTGGTCTTCGCGATCTGGTTCACCGCCTTCTCGAACATCGTCGCGCTCGTGACCCGCGACCAGGAGTCGACGATCATCGGCGCGAATCTCCTCCAGTTCCCCCTCCTCTTCGTGTCGAGCGCGTTCCTCCCGGTGAGCGTCCTCCCCGGATGGGTCCGGACCCTCGCGACGGTCAACCCGATCACCTACGGCGTCGACGCCGCCCGGGTCCTGATGCTCGGCGAGAACGTCCCCTCGGTGCTCGACATCACTACGTTCGGCGGGATCTGGGACGTCCTGATCCCGGCGCTCGCCATCCTGCTCGCGCTCGACCTCGTGCTCGGCGCGATAGCGGTCAGGTCCCTGAACCGGGCGTCGAGTTCGGCGACGTAGCGAGCGCCGCCAGCCGTAATTCATACTGTGCCCGCTGCGAAACGATGGTATGAATCGAGAGCGTCGGTTTCGCCTCGCGTTCGTCGCGATGGCCGTAGTCGGCATCCTTGGAGCGGGCGCTGGCACGTGGTTGGAGATGGGGGTCGAATTCGTGGCGTTCTGCGTTGTGGTCGGCGTCGGTGCGCTCGCGATTCTCGTCCGCGGCGAGTCGTCGGTCGCACCGGTCACGTTCTCGGTCGGGCTGTTCGCGGTCGTTCTCGCGGTCGGCTATGGCGTCCGTGATACCCTCACCGGCGCGTCGTTCGCCGTGCTTGCGGCAGTCGCTATCGCACGGGACTCACAGTACTACCGTGCCTACAATACGTAACGTTCGCCGTCGACCGCGAGCGGCTCCTCGAACGCCTCGTCGGCGGGGTAGAAGTGGGCGGTGTGAACCAGTCTCGTCTCGCTCGCGTCGAGTTCGTCGGCCAGCGCTAGCGCGCCCTCGCGGGTCATGTGTTTGGTGGCGAACGTACGGGGGATCCCGCTTTCGTCGTAGTGGTCGCCGCCGGCGGGGTGGCCCTCGCACATCGAGGCGGGGACGATCGCCTCCGCAAGCAAGAGGTCGGGATCGGCGAGGCGTGCGCGCGACTCCGCGGGGATCCCGAAGTTGGTGTCGCCGGTGACCGAGAGCTTCGCGTCCGCGGATTCGATCACGACGCCGTAACAGACGAGCGGCGGGTGTTCGACCGGCACCAGCGTCACCGAGAGGCCACAGACCTCGAACGACTCGAAGGGGGTGCGGCCGTGGAGCGTGACCCGGTCGAGGTAGTCGTACCGGTCGGCCACGCCCTCGGCGACGCTCTCGCCCGTCTTCGGGTCGGTCTCGTTCGCGGCGTAGACGGGGAGGTCCGAGAACACCCGGAAGGCGTTGCCGAGGCCGTCGACGTGGTCGAAGTGGATGTGGGTTATCAGGGCGGCGTCGGGGAGCGCGACGTCGTTCGTGAGGAACTGGTGTCGGAAATCCGGGCTACAGTCGATCAGGAGCGACTCGTCCGTTCGCTCGTTGCGGACGTGGACCGAGAACCGACTCCGCTCGACGCCGCGCTCGCGGGCCGCCGTGCAGGTCTCGCAGTCACAGCCCACCGTCGGGGTCCCGGTGGTGTCGCCGGTCCCGAGCAGCGTGACCTCCATCTCAGTGGTCGTGGTCGTGATGGCTGTGGTCGTGGTCGTCGTGACCGCCGCCGTCGGCGCTGATGTCGCCGCCGGCCACGAGCGCGTCGTGGTCGCCCTCGATCATGTCGAGGTCCTTCAGGCTGTCGCGCTCCTCGAAGTCCTGGACGGCGGCTTCGAGGTCGGCCTGGGTCAGCGCGGTGCGCTCCTCGGTCAGCGCGTCGAGCACCGCCTCGCGGAGCACGAGCCTGAGGTCGCTCCCGGTGAGACCCTCGGTGTCGTCGGCGAGCGCGTCGGGGTCGAAGTCCTCGATCTCCATCTCCTGGGTGATGATCCGGAGGATGTCCGAGCGCATCAGCGAGTCGGGCTTCGGGAAGTTCACGATCTCGTCGAAGCGCCGCCACGCCGCCGCGTCGAGCTGGTCGGGGTGGTTGGTCGCGCCGATCAACAGCACCTCGTCGTTGATCAGGCTGATCTCGTCGATCGACTTCAGGAGGGTGTTGACCGCGCGCTTGAGCGCGACGTGTTCGTCCGAGTTCCTGGTCTTGGCGACGAAGTCGAACTCGTCGATGAAGAGGATACACGGCGAGAGGCGTTTGGCGACCTCGAAGGTCTTCTCGACGTTCTTGGCCGTCTCGCCGAGATACTGGCTCGTCACCATCGAGAGTTTGACCTCGACGAAGGGGAGGTCGAGTTCGTGGGCGAGCGCACGCGAGGTCGTGGTCTTGCCCGTTCCCGGCGGCCCCACGTAGAGGAGTTTCCCGATCTCGCGGAGGCCGATCTGGGCGAGGTAGTCGCGGTGTTCGATCGCCTTCATTATCTTCTGGATCTCGTTCTTCTGGTCCGCGGTCAACACGAGGTCGTCGAGGGTCATCTCGACCTCCTCGGGCGCACGGATCTCCACGAGGTCAAGCATCTCCTCGTCCTCCTCGTCGTCGAAGTACTCCTCCAGCAGGCTGTCGATCCAGACGCGGTCGGCGTGCATGGGCCGGTTCGCCTCGCGGGCGGTCTCGTAGTCGACCCCGTCGACGTCGACCGCCGCCGCGAGCGTCGGGTTCGCCAGCAGCCGGTCGGCGTCGGCGCGGTCGGCGAACCACTCGGTCGCCATCTCGTGTTCGGTGAGGGTGATCGAACCCGCGAAGTCGTCGTGGTCGGTGAACATCAGCCCCGAGACCGCCCCCCACGGGTCGCCGACGCCGGTGGCCTCGCGGGCGTTGGTCTCGTTCGCGGTGAGCGGTCGCTCGATCCCGCCGCCGTCCCAGAGCGCGCGCCGGTAGGCGGGCGGGAGGTCGTCGGGGTCGCGGTCACGGTCGTTGTTGTAGAGATGCGTCGTGAGCAGAAATTCGACGACGTCAAGTTCCGAGCTGCTCATTCCGGGCCGTTAGACGTTCCGAACGAATAAGACCGTCGAAGCAGGGCGCGGGTCGCGTAAACCCCGATGAAAGAACGGCGAGTTTAGGTGGGATTTAACCGGATTCGGCCCCGAAACGGAGGTATGGCCGATACCACTCCGGTGGTCGTGGCGGCGTATCGAACGGCCCAGGGCAAGGAGGACGGCGTGTTCTCGGCGGTCCGGAGCGAGGACCTCTCGATCCCGCTGATCAACGAGATCCTCGCCGAGACGGGACTGGCGGGTGAGGACATCGATGACCTGATGTGGGGCTGTGCCCAGCAGCGCGGCGAACAGGGCAACAACGTCGCGCGGATCATCTCGTTGCTCTCGGATCTGGGCGAATCGGTCCCCGCGACGACGATCAACCGCTGGTGTGCCTCCTCGGCGCAGTCGATCATCTCGGCCTCGGACGCGGTCCGGGCGGGCCAGCGCGACGCCGTCCTCGCGGGCGGCGTCGAGAACATGAGCCGGGTGGAACAGGGGGCGAACCGGCAGAACATCCATCCCCGCCTCGCCGAGGAGCACAACATCGCCGCCCTCTCGATGGGGATGACCGCGGAGGAGGTCGCCGAGCGCTACGACGTGAGCCGGGAGGCACAGGACGAGTACGCCGCGCGATCCCAACAGCGTGCGGTCGAGGCCACCGAGGAGGGCCGCTTCGACGACCAGATCGTCCCCGTCGACAACGGCGAGGAGACGATCGACACCGACGAGGGACTCCGGCCGGGGACCACACCGGAGGTGCTCGCCGACCTCCCCACGGTGTTCAAATCCGAGGGCACGGTGACGCCGGGCAACGCCTCGCAGATCTCCGACGGCGCGGCGGCGACGCTGATCACGAGCCGCGAGTTCGCCGACGACCACGGGCTGGAGGTACTCGCCGAGGTCGGGGGCAACAACGTCGCGGGCGTCGAACCCGAGGTGATGGGTATCGGTCCCGTGCCCGCCACGCGGGGACTGCTCGACCGCGTCGGCCGGGATATCGACGACTACGGGCTAGTCGAACTCAACGAGGCGTTCGCCTCCCAGACCCTCTACAGCCAGCGCGAACTCGGTATCGACGACGAGAAGTTCAACGTCAACGGCGGCGCGATCGCGATCGGTCACCCGCTCGGGGCGAGCGGCGCGCGCCTCCCCGTGACGCTGATCCACGAGATGAACCGGAGAGGGGTCGACCGCGGGATCGCCACCGAGTGCGTCGGCTTCGGTCAGGGCGCGGCGATCGAGTTCTCGCGGCCGTAACCGAGCCGCCCCTCGTCGTTCGACCGTTCGAACCGACCACCCACCGTTTCTTCGCGATACGACAGCGCTCCCGGCGGGTTTCAGTAGAGGTCGTCGAGGTCGGCCTCGACGTGGCTGTGCTTCTCGGCCGGGAACGCGCCGGTCTCGACGGCCTCGACGTACGCCGACAGCGCGCTGTCCATCTCGCTCTTGACGTCGCCGAACGCCTCGGCGAACGGCGGCAGGCGGTCGCTGAGCCCGAGAACATCGTTCACCACGAGCACCTGGCCGTCGCAGTCGGGCCCCGCACCGATGCCGATCGTCGGGATGTCGATCGCCTCGGTGACCTGGGCCGCGAGGTTCGCGGGGACGTGTTCGAGCACCAGCGCGAACGCGCCCGCATCGGCGTGGGCGGTCGCGAGGTCGGCGATCTCGCTGGCGGCCTCCTCGGACGTTCCCTGGCGGGCGTAGCCGAGCTGGTTGACCTTCTGCGGGGTGAGCCCGAGGTGGGCCATCACCGGGATCCCCACCGCCGCGAGCCGTTCGGTGAGCTCCACGGTGTGCGGGCCGCTCTCGAGTTTGACGGCGTGGGCGTTCGCCTCCTTCATCATCCGGCCCGCGTTCTCGATGCTCTCGGCCTCGCTCACCCCGAAGCTCAGGAAGGGCATATCGGCGATCACGAGCGTCTCGTCGGTCGCGCGGGCGACCGCGGCGGTTCGGGAGGCGACCTCCGCGACCGTCACGGGGATGGTCGAGTCGTAGCCGAGCGCCGCGTTGCCCATGCTGTCGCCGACCAGCACCGCGTCGACCCCCGCCGTCTCGCAGGCCGCCGCGGTCGGCGCGTCGTAGGCGGTCACCATCGTGAGCGGCGCGTCGCCCGACCGGAACTCCCTGACTGTCGTCGGCATGGCGGATCCTCCACCCGCCGCCGGGGTAAACGTATCCAAACCGGCCCGATCGGACGGGTTTATGCGCTCGCGGTCCGATGGACCCCCAGTGCCCGAACTCGTCGAGACCAGCGACCCCGAGGGGGTCGACTACGGCTGGGTGATGCAGACCACCTTCGTGCTCACCATCGTGGTCGGCGCGCCCATCGTGGCGGCGCTCTCGGTCGGCACCCCGCTCGCCTCCTGGGAGTCGCGGGTCTCCTTCGCGGTCCGGGTCGGCGCGGTCGTCTGGGTGCTCGTCGCGCTCGCGGTCTATGGCTACGCCCGCCGGTTGAGTACGTGAGTCAGAGGGTCGTCGGCCCGTCGCCGACGTAGGCGAATCGCGTGCCGGCGCGGTCGGCGGTCGTCTCGTCGCTCGACGAGTCCCCGACGAACAGCGTCCGCTCGGTGCGCGCACCGAGCCCCTCGACCGCCGCCAGCAGCGGTTCGGGTGCGGGTTTTCGCTCGGCAACCGAGTCGCGGCCGACGACGGTCCCGATGGAGCCGCCGAGGTCGTGGGTGTCGAGCGCGATCCGGCAGGCCGCCTCGCAGTTGAGCGAGCAGACCGCCGTCGGCAGCCCGTGGTCGATGTCGTCGGCGAGCGGGAGTCGGGTCGAGGCGTGTGCGCCGTCACGTTCGGCGGCCGCGATCAGCGATCCCACCTCGGGGATCCCGGCCGCTTCGGCCTCGTCGAGCAGTTCCCACGCGTCGCGGTCGCCGGGTTCGATGCCGGACTCCCGGAGTACGGCCTGTATCTCGATTTCGAGTTCGACCCAGTCGACCGCGAGGCGAACCAGCGTTCCATCGAGGTCGTAGACGACCGCCTCGACGTCCGCCGGGATCTCGACGGTGCCTGGATCGGCCGAGCGCTCGTCCGTCATCGGTCGAGGACCTCGCGGGCGATGACGTCCTTCTGGATCTCCGAAGTCCCCTCGTAGATCGGCAGGATCTTCGCGTCGCGGTAGAGCCGTTCGACCCCGCCCTCCGTGGTGTAACCGTAGCCGCCGTGGATCTGGACGGCTTCGTTCGCGACCGAGACGGCCGTCTCGCTCGCGGCGTACTTCGCCATGCTCGCGGCCTCGCGGTAGTCCTCGCCGGCGTCGGCCCGCCGCGCCGCGTCCCGCACGAGGAGCCGTGCGGCCTGGGTGTCGGTCCGCATCTCGGCGAGTTTGTGGCGGATCGTCTGTATGTCGCCGATGGGACCGCCGAACTGCTCGCGCTCGCCGGCGTACGCGACCGACTCGTCGAGGGCGTGCTGGGCGAGGCCGACGGCCTGGGAAGCGATGGCGATCCGGCCCCCGGTCAGGATCGAGAGCGCCGCCGAGAGCCCGCGTCCCACCTCCGTGAGTCGGTTCTCGGCCGGTATCCGAGCGTCGTCGAAGGTCAGCGTGGTGGTGTCGCTCGCCCGGAGACCGAGCTTGTCCTCCTTCTTCCCGACGCTGAGGCCGTCGGTGTCCTTCGGCACCACGAACTGCGTGATGGTGCTATCGTCGTCGCGGTCGGTCTTCGCGAAGAGGATCACCACGCCCGAGCGCTCGCCGTTTGTGATCCACTGCTTCTCGCCGTCGACGACGTACTCCTCGACCTCGCCGTCGGATCCCTCGACGGGTTTCGCTTGTGTCGTCATCGCTGCGGGGTTCGACCCGGCGTGGGGTTCCGAGAGCGCGAACGCACCCACCGGTCTTCCGCCACTCATCTCGGGGAGCCAGCGCTCGCGCTGGGTCTCGTCGCCGAACTCCGCGAGGCAGGAGGTGGCGAGACAGTGGACCGAGAGCGCGGTCGCCACCGCGAGGGTCCCGCCCGCGAGCTCCTCGTTCACCAGCGAGTAGGTCACCGAATCCGCGTCGAATCCCCCGTAGGCTTCGGGGGTCGTCAGTCCGGTGAGGTCGAGGTCGGCGAGGTCGTCCCAGACGTCCTCGGGGAACGACTCCTCGCTGTCGGTGCGGGCCGCGAGCGGGCGGATCTCCTCGCGGGCGAACTCCCGGACGGCGTCCCGGATCGCGCGCTGTTCGGCGGTGAGGTTCATACCCTGCCCTCGGCGGCGGGTCGGCAAAAAGCACCCGCTCGGTTACTCGTCGACGAGGCGGACGTCGAGCCGGGATTCGAGCGCCGCCACGACCGACCCGCCGACGCCGGCCCGTGCCGCGCCGCCCTCCTCGACGGCCCGAACGTCGTTCGGGTCGACGTCGAGCTCGTCGGCGAGCTCCTCGACGTCGAGCCCCGCGTCCTCGCGCGCGTCCCGTGTACGCTCGCCGTAGCCAGACACGAGGTAGGGGAGCTGGTCCGACTCGTAGTTGGTTCCCTCCTCCTCCCAGTGTGTGGAGTCACCCATCCCCGCGTCGGCGAAGCGCGCGACGTTCTGGGCCGCGCGCCGGCGGCTGCCCTGTTCGCGCTGGCTCTCGGTGTCGTGGTCGTCGTGGGCCGATTTCCGCCGCTCGGTCGTCGTCTCGCCGTGCGGGACGCAGTCCCGACAGAGCTGGAGTTCGGCCCCCGCGACGGTGGCGGTCGTGAGGTCGCTGGTCTCCGTTCCACAGAGTTCACACGAGTCCCCGCCACCGCTCGAATCGCCGGTGGAGTATTTGGGCATGGCACGATTTGGGGGCCCACGATAATAATCCGTCCGCAAACCGGGCGATTAAACCGCCGCTCCGCGTGTGGGGCGTGTGAGCGCCGACAGCGACGAGGACGAGACGAATGGGCTCGACGTGACGGCCTGTGAGCGCTGTCCCGACCTCTGTGATTCTCGAAATCGGATCGTCAACGGCACCGGGCCCGAGGACGCCGCAGTCGTGTTCGTCGGGGAGGGCCCCGGCGAACAGGAGGACCGCGAGGGCGAGCCGTTCGTGGGCCGGAGCGGCAGCGTGCTCGACGACGCGCTCCGGGACGCGGGCCTCGCGCGACGCGACGTCCGGATCACCAACTGCGTGCGGTGTCGCCCGCCCGAGAACCGCGACCCGCACACCGACGAACTCGACAACTGCCGGGAGTACCTCGAAGCCGAGATCCGCGGGATCGACCCGGAGGTCGTCGTCAGCCTCGGAAAAGTTCCCTCCCAGCACCTCCTCGGGCGCGACGTCGCGGTGACGAAGGAAGCCGGGGAGATCGAGGAGGTCCGGTTCGCCGGCGCGGCCCACCGGGTGCTCGTCTGTGTCCACCCCGCGGCCACCCTCTACGATGCCTCCCAGCAGGAGACCTTTCGACGAACCATCGCGACGGCGGCGGAGTTCGGCGGAGCGGCGGACGCGGGCGGGGAGGGCGGAAGCGGCCAGTCGCGGCTCGATGGGTTTTAGCGCAAACGATTTGCGCCGGCCCCTCGAACCCCGACCGTGAGCCTCGAAGCACAGCGAACCACGGCGGCATCGGTGGTCGTGGTCGATTACGGCCTCGGCAACCTCCGGAGCGTGACGCGCGGCCTCGAACGCGCCGGGGCGGCGGTCGAGATCACCGACGACCCGGACGAGTTCGATGCCGCCGACGGCATCGTCCTCCCCGGTGTGGGCGCGTTCCGGGAGGGCGTCGAGAACGCCGACCCCTACCGCGAACCGTTGCTCGACGCCGCCGAGAGCGAGATTCCGGTGTTCGGGATCTGCCTCGGGATGCAGATGCTCTTGACGACGAGCGAGGAGGCCGACCACGCCGGCGAGGGTGACGTCGAGGGCCTCGACCTGATCCCCGGTCGGAATCGTCGATTCGACGGCGACCTGAAGGTGCCCCACATGGGCTGGAACGAACTCGACACCACGCGGGACCATCCGCTCGTCGAGGGTGTGAATGGCGAACACGCCTACTTCGTCCACTCCTACTACGCCGACCCCGCGGACGAGAACGCGGTGGTCGCCACCACCGACTACGGTCACGACTTCCCGTCCATCGTGGCCGACGAGTCGGGGACGGTCTTCGGCACGCAGTTCCACCCCGAGAAGTCGGGCGAGACCGGCCTCCGGATCCTCCGGAACTTCGTCGACATCTGCGCCGACTGAGTCTCGATCGAAGCGAGGGAGCCGACGCGGCCGGTAGCAGGGCGAAAGAGCCTTTGTGCGGAGGCGCGCGTCACGGACAATGGCCGAGAGCAAGTCCGTCGTCATCGCCGCCCTCATCGCCAACGGTGCCATCGCGATCCTGAAATTCGTCGGCTATCTCCTCACCGGGAGCGCCGCGATGCTCTCGGAGACCTACCAGTCGGTCTCCGATACCGGCAACCAGGTCTTCCTCCTCATCGGGATCCGGTATTCGAAGAAGCGCGCCGACCAGCGACATCCCTTCGGTTACGGCAAGTCACAGTTCTTCTATAGTTTTCTCGTCTCCGTCCTGCTGTTCGGCGTCGCGGGGATCGAAAGCGTGCGGAAGGGCTACGAGACGATCTTCGGCGAGAGCACCTTCCACATCAGCAACGCCACGCTGCCGGTGGTCGGCGTCACGCTCTCTGGCGCACAGATCAGCTACCTCGTGCTGTCGCTCGCGATCCTCTTCGAACTGTACGCGCTGAAGAAGGCCTACACCGAGATCCAGCGTCAGATCGACGACCACGACTGGAGCGGTCTCCGGGAGGCCTTCCGGAAGACCAGCGACGTGACGACGCTGACCGCGCTGACCGAGGACTCGCTCGCGCTCGCCGCGGCGGCGATCGGGATGGTCGGCATCTACCTCACCGAACAGACGGGCAACACGATGTACGACGGGGCCGCCGCGCTCGTGATCGGGATCCTCCTGATGGGCTTTGCGGCTGCGCTCGCCTGGCAGAACAAGCGCCTCCTCCTCGGCGAGAGCCTCCCGACCGACGACGAGCGCCGTCTCCGAGAGCTCGTCGCCGACTGGGACGGCGTCGACCGGATCGTCGACTTCAAAACGGTGTACTTCGGTCCGGAGGAGGTCATCCTCGCCGCCGACGTGGCGTTCGACCGCGACCTCGATACCACCACGATCGACGACCGCATCAGCGCCATCAACGACGCGCTCATGGAGACCAACCCGCAGATCCGCAACGCGTACATCGAGCCCGAGGCGTAGCGCGCTTCAGGTCGGCCATCCCCGCTACGAAAGAGACTTTTGACGAAAGCGCGCGTCACGAGTCATGGCAGAAAGCAGGTCCGTCGTTATCGCCGCCCTCGTCGCCAACGGTGCCATCGCTATCCTGAAGTTCGTCGGCTTTCTCATCACCGGGAGCGCCGCGATGCTCTCGGAGACCTACCACTCGATCTCCGACACCGGCAACCAGATCTTCCTCCTCATCGGGATCCGCTACGCCGGCAAGGACGCCGACCGCCAGCACCCGTTCGGCTACGGGAAGGCCCAGTTCTTCTACAGCTTCCTGGTGTCGGTGCTCCTGTTCGGCATCGCGGGCTGGGAGAGCGCGCGCCACGGCTACGACGCCATCGTGCATCCCCACGCACCCGGCGAGGGCACCGCCGTCCTCCCGCTGGTCGGGGTCGAGATCCCCGGCGTCTGGGTCAACTACGTCGTCCTCATCGGCGCGATCCTCTTCGAAGCCTACGCCCTCCGGAAGGCCTACCTCGAGATGAACCGCCAGCGCGAGGAGCACGGCTGGGAGAGCTTCCGCGAGGCCTTCCGGAAGACCAGCGACGTCACCACCCTCACCGCCTTCACCGAGGACACCATCGCCGTCAGCGGCGCGGGCATCGCGCTCTTCGGGGTCTACCTCTCGCGGGTGACCGGCAACCCGATCTACGACGCCGTCTCCGCGCTCCTCATCGGCCTCCTCCTGATGGGCTTCGCGATCGCGCTCGCCTGGGAGAACAAGCGCCTCCTCCTCGGCGAGAGCCTGCCCGCGAACGAGGAACGCGAACTCCGGCGGGTGGTCGCGGGCTGGGAGGGCGTCGACCGTATCGAGGACTTCAGAACCGTCTACTTCGGTCCCGAGGAGGTCATCGTGACTGGCGACGTCGAGTTCGACCCCCACCTCGACACCGGGACGATCGACGAACGGATCACCGAGATCGAAGAGCGGCTTCTCGAAACCAACCCCCAAGTGCGGAAGATCTACATCGAGCCCGAGGCCTAGACACCCACCTCTCGCACCCCACCTTTTGCTGCGCTCGGTCGCTCGCTGACACTCGCTCCTTCACTGGCAAAATGTGGATCGAAAGCCTCCTCCTTCCTTTCAGTCAGTCGTCGGCCCGCTCGTTCGGCCTCCGGCCTCACTCACGGTACAAGGACTAACTCCTCCGCTACCGCCCCGCTACCGCAACCGCCCCGCGACGGCCACGAGCCTCCCCAGCCGACTGCGCTCCTCGCTCCCTGCGGTCGCTTCACTCCGGTGCTCATCCGCTGGCAGAGCAAAGTCGTTCGGGAGAGCGAAGCTCTCCCGTGATCGTCAAAAGAGTCTCCGACTCTTTTGGACCTCGCGGAGCTTCGCTCCGCTCAGTGACGAAAATCGGAGATTTTCNGATTTTCGAACCACCTCCCGGTGGTCGGCCACGCCTCGCTCCCCGTTCGCATCGAGGTTCTCGCTTCGCTCGAACCTCGTCGCTCACGCACGACCGCGAGCGCGCGCCACAGCATCCGCACCGTCTCCGCACCGCATCGACCGTCGCCGAAAAGTATCGTTTTCGCGAGGGTTTCGAGAGCGGTGCGGTGGACGGGCGGTACGGGCGGGGAGACCGTCGTCTATATAACGGGTGCCACACAATCACAGCCCATGCCGGAATGCCAAAACTGTGGTGCGTTCGTGACGGCGGCCTATGCGCGAGTGTTCACCCCGAGCGGCATCGACGAACCACGCGTCTGTCCCCAGTGTGAAGACAAGATCCGCGACGGGGCGAAGGTCAGACAGGCGCGCTCGACGCGGCGGAGCTAAGGCTCATTCTCGGCGGGCGTCCTCGACGAACCCGCTCGCCGTCTCGAAGGCGGACGTACAGGCCTCCTGGCTACGGGCCTCGGCGGTGATCCGAACCAGCGGCTGGGTTCCGCTCGCCCGAATCAGGAACCAGCCCTCGTCGAGGTCGGCCCGAACGCCGTCGAGGGTTCGCACCTCCTCGAACGCCTCGTTCACGCGCTCCGCGACCCGGTCCATCACCCCGCTCTTGTCGGCGACCTCGACGCTCTCGCGTGCTATCGGGTAGGTCTCTATCTCGGCGACCCGGTCGGCCAGCGGGCGCTCGGCGGCGAGCTCGGCCAGCCGACAGGCCGCGAGCGGGCCGTCGGGACACAGCGTCTGGTTCGGCCAGATCCACGCGCCGGAGGGTTCGCCACCGAAGACGACGTCGGGGTCGGTGGCCCGTTCGGCGACGAAGCCGTCGCCCACGCGGGTGTAGGTCACCGTGGCCCCGAGGGGCGCGAGCGCGTCCGCGACCGCGAGGCTGGTATCGACGGGCGCGGCGACCTCGGGGTTCTCGACCTCGCTCTCGCGGACCGCCTCGCACGCGAACAGCGCGAGGAGCACGTCGCCCGAGAGGTACTCGCCTTCGCCCGTCACGCCACGGAGCCGGTCGGCGTCGCCGTCGTGGGCGATCCCGAGGTCGGCGTCGGTGGTCTCGACCAGCGCACGGAGCGACTCGCAGTTCTCGGCCGTCGGTTCGGAGGGCCGGCCCGGAAACGCGCCGTCGGGCTGGGCGTTGAGGGTCTCGACCTCGCAGCCGAGCGCGGTGAGGGCGGCCACACTGACCCCACCCGCGCCGTTCCCGAGGTCGACGACCACCGAGGGCGGGTCGTCGATCGGGACCGCTTCGCGAAGCGTCTCGACGTGGCGCTCGCCCGCGTCGATCTCGATTCGGTCACCGAGGTCGTCCCAATCCGCCGGCTCGAAGGCCTCCTCACGGATGCGCCCGGCGATGCGGTCCTGGTCCTCGCCCGTGAAGGCTTGCCCGCTGGGCTGCCAGAGCTTGAGGCCGTTGTCGGGCGCGGGGTTGTGGCTCGCGGTCACCGAGACGCCGGCGTCGGCGTCGTGCCAGCCGACCGCGCGCGCGACGGTCGGGGTGGCGGCGAGGCCCGCGTCGAGGACGTCGGTACCCGACTCGCGCAGCCCCGCCGTCAGTGCGTCGACCAGGAGCAACCCGCTCTCGCGTGGGTCGCGCCCCACCACGACGCGGTCGGAATCGATCCCGAGTGCGCGCCCGAGCGCGAGCGCGAGCTCCGCGGTGACCTCGCTCCCGACCGGCCCGCGAATGCCGCTGGTGCCGAACATACCGGGCGAACGCGCGACCCGACCAAAAAAACGCCGCCTGATGGACGCCTACGGGGATCGCCGGGCAGCCACCTAGTCTACGTTCGGGAACGTTTCACAGACGACCGGCCACGGGGAACCATTATATACACCGTCTTTGTCTTCGACATAACATGAAATTTCAGTTACGATCGGGACGATCGATAGCTATCCTCGCCGTCGCGGTCGCGATGGTCGTCGCCGTCGGCGCGCTCGCCGGCGGCGTCACCGGCCAGACGAGCGGCACGACGCAGGCCCCCGACCTCCAGTCGGTCGGAGACTTCGAGTACGACGCCGGCAACGACACGACGAACGTGACGTTCAGCTTCGACGAGGAGGTTGACCTCACGAGCAGCGGCGGGAACTTCAGGCTCGTCCCGACCGACGGCGGGACGGACATCGGCGGACAGAACGTCGGCGGCAACGGGACGGCGAACCTCTCGGTCGAGTACAGCGGGCAGGTGACCGAGAGCGACGTCGCCCGCGGCGTGGTACAGCAGAACACCGTCAGAGTGGCGGGTGAGGGCGACGAGACGAACAACCCGACCCAGGCGGCCGACGTCTCGAACGACGGCAACTCCGCCGACCCGGACCTCGTGAACGTCACCGTCAACGAGAGCACCAACAGCCTGATCTACGCCTTCGACGAACCCGTCTCCGTCGAGAGCGACAGCGGGTTCGAAGCCTACGCCGAGAACGCGACGACGATGGGCGGCAGCGTGGCGACCGACTCGCTCACGACTCCGACGCTGGTGAGCGTCACGTTCGACCAGTACGATGTCTCCGAAGTCGTCGGCGCGGCGGTGACCGAGGGAACGGTCTCGAACG
Organism: Halococcus hamelinensis 100A6; assembly: GCF_000336675.1. Taxonomy (NCBI): domain Archaea; kingdom Methanobacteriati; phylum Methanobacteriota; class Halobacteria; order Halobacteriales; family Halococcaceae; genus Halococcus; species Halococcus hamelinensis. Next base: position 79,157 of record NZ_AOMB01000007.1, read on the forward strand.
CGAGCGATAGCAACCGGACGAACTCGCTCGACGGGGTGACCGTGAGCGACGAGTCCCCGCCCGCGTTCAGCAAGTGCGGCGGAAGCGGCACGGACGACACCGGCGACGCCGGCAACGCGAGCGGGCCGACGCAAGCGCCCGACCTCGTGGGGATAGACAACGTCACCTACCGACAGAACCCCGAGGACACCAACTGCCAGACCCTCGTCGAGTTCGACTTCGACGAGCCGGTGAACACCCAGGGCGGCGCGGGCAACTTCCAGCTGGTTCCGATCGACGGGGGCCAGACCTACGACGGTAACAACGAGATCGTCGGAGAGAGGACGAACACCACCTCCCTCACGGTGCCGTTCGACGGCCGGATCGACCCCTCGACCATCGCGCGCGGGTTCGTCGACGCCAACACCGTCCGGACGATGGGCGAGAACGATTCGACCCTCAACCCGAAGCAGGCCGCGGACCTCAACAACGACGGTAACACCGCGAACCCCGACCTGGTGAGCATCACCCGGAGCAGCGCCCCGGACGGCGCGTTGCTCTACGAGTTCGACGAAGAGGTCGGCGAGGTGGGCGACACCAGCGGGTTCAACTTCTACGACGGCACCGGGACCGAGACCGACGCTCAGGAAGTCGCGACGACCGACGACCCCACGACCCTCTCGGTCTCCTTCGAGGAGGGGGCTAACGTCTCGACCACCGCGGTCGGCGGCTCGGTCGATGCGAACGCGGTCGTCGGAACGGACACCACCCGCGAGGACGGCGACGTCAACCAGCCCGACGAGGTGGAGATCACCGGGAACGAATCGATCCAGTGTGGGAACGCGACGACCGTCGAGAACGGCTCCGGGCCGACCGCCGCGCCCGACCTCGAAGCCATCGACGGCTTCTGCACCGGGAATCTGGCCTCGATCAACGGCCAGCAGACGTTCGTGAACTTCACCTTCGACCAGCCGGTCGACATCCGGGGTGGCGCGGGCAACTTCCAGCTCGTGCCGGTCGACAGCACGGACTTCGAGAACCAGCTCTTCGACGGCCAGGGTGAGGTCGTCGCAGGCAACGGGACGAAGACCGTGACCGTGGCGTTCGCCGAGAACGTCACCCAATCGGACGTCGCCCGCGGCTTCGTCGATGCCGACACGGTGGCTGCGCTCGACGGTCAGAGCCCGCCGACGAACCCGAAGCAGGCGGCCGACGTCTCGAACGACGGCAACACCGCGAACCCGGACCTGGTGTCGGTTTCGCCGGGCGGCACGGACCAACTCCGCTTCGAGTTCGACGAGGAGATCACAGAACCCGGTGACACCAGCGGCTTCAACTTCTACGACGCCAACGGCACCGAGGTCGACGCCCAGAACCTGAATCGGACGAACGACTCGTCGGTCATCTCGGTCTACTTCGAGCCCCAGGCCAACGTCTCCGAGAACGCGGTCGGTGGCTCGGTCGACGCGAACGCCGTGGTCGGAACCGAGACGACGAGGGAGGACGGCGACGTGAACCAGCCCGACGAGGTCGAACTCGACGGGAGCAGTGGTCCCGCGCCGGTCGGCAGCGCGACGGACCCGCCGACGGATCCCGACGGCGATGGGAAGTACGAGGACGTCAACGGCGATGGGAGCCTGACGCAGGCCGACGCGCAGGTGCTCTTCGCCAACCTCGATTCGCTCCAGGGGGACAGCGCGTTCGACTTCGACGACGACGGTAGCGTGACGCGGGCCGACGCCCAGGCGCTCTACGACGAGTGGGCGGACAACTGAGAGACACAGTATCAATGACTTCGAAAACACACGGATGGCGGAGGTCCCTTGGCAGTATCGCGCTCGCCCTGCTGGTGCTTCTTTCGGCAGGAGCGGCGCTCACGTTCACGGCCAGCGCGGCCGGCGACACGACGGTAACGCTCTCGCCGACCGAACAGAGCGTCGAATCGGACGAGACGACCACCTACGCGGTCGTCGTCGAGAACACCGATGAGGGTATCGGGAGCAGCGAGGCCAGTGTGTCGATCGACGACCCATCGGTCGGGTCGATAACGAACGTCTCGATCGCGGGCACTCCCGCGAACAGCGACGTCGATATCGCCGAGGATGGCTCCACGGCGTCGTTCAACGCGATCTACTTCGAGAACACGCTCGCCGACGACCCGGACGGCGTCACGATCGCGACCGTCACCGTCGAGGGGAACGCAGCAGGGTCGACGGACCTCTCGCTCGACGTGACCGAGATCACCGATTCGAACGGCGTCATCTACACCGTGACGGGAACCGAAGGTGCGACGCTCCAGGTCGATGGCGGAACGGAGACCACCACGGCGACGGAGACGACGACGGCTACAACGACCACCGAAACGGCAACTGAAACCGCGACGGAAACAGCCACCGAAACGGCAACTGAAACCACCACGGCAACCGAAACACCGAACGAAACCACGACTGGAACGTCGACGGCGACCGAGACGACGACATCGACCACAACGTCGACGAGCACGCTGACCACCGATACGGAGACGACGACCGGACCGGCAGCAACCGAAACGACGGGGACCACAACCGCCACGTCGACGGCAACCTCCACGACCGGAACCACGACCGGCACGTCGACAGCAACCGAGACGACCGGAACCACGACGGCGACTTCGACGGAAACCGCGACGGCGACGACTACCTCCACGACCGGGACCGCCACGACGACCGAAACGGCGACGACCGAGACGGCAACGGCCACGGAGACGACGACTGGAACGACGGCAACCGAGACGACTGGAACCGAAACGACGGCAACCGAGACGACTGGAACCGAAACGACGGGAACCGCAACCGACACGTCGACCGCAACCTCGACGACCGGGACTTCGACCACCANGGCAACCGAGACGACTGGAACCGAAACGACGGCAACCGAGACGACTGGAACCGAAACGACGGGAACCGCAACCGACACGTCGACCGCAACCTCGACGACCGGGACTTCGACCACCGGAACAGCGGCCGAGACCCGGACGACGACGGTGAGCGGGACGACAGCAACCGAATCGGCGGGGACGGACACGACAGCAACCGAACCGACGGGAACGGACACGACAGCAACCGAATCGACGGGAACTGACACGACGGCGACGAGCGGAACCGCGACCGAGACGACCACCGGAACCACGACGCAAACGACCGCCACGACGACCGCGGCGGACGGGAACGACGCCGCGACGGACGGGAGCACCACGAACGAAACCGCCGGCGCGGGCAGTGAGGGCGACCGCGCGGCGAACGAGCAGGCCGTGCGTGATGGGCTCGCGGGCAGCGGGCTCTCGGACGAACAGGTCGACGGAGTCGCGTCGGCGCTCGCGGCGAGCGGGCTGTCGACCGACGAGCGGAGCGCGATCACCGACGCACTCGCCGGTGACGGCCTCACCGACGAAGCGCGCGGGGCGGTCGCCGACGCCATCGCGGGCGGGCTCTCCGACGACGAACTCGTCGCGCTGAGCGAGGCGCTCGACGACGGCGTACTCACGAACGCCGAACGCGAGACGCTCGGCTTCCTCGACCTCGCACCCGACGACGCCGCCTACTACCAGGTCGACCTCGTGACGGGCGAGCCGATCGAGGAGCTCCGGAGCGACGAGGGCTACTACACCCCCGACAGGCTGCTTCGGTTCGCCCACGGCGACACCGACGATGGCGTGACGCGCGTCTCGGACGGCGAGTTCGTCGAGAACGACTCGGTGGCCGAGCGGATCGAGAGCGAGGATATTACTGTGGAGAACGGCACCGCGACGGTGACGGTGAGCGTCTCCGAGGGCGAGCCGGTCGACCTCACCCTCGCGAGCTACGAGAAGGTCGGGCCGGGCTGGAGCCCCGAGACCGAGGCGAAACAGACGTTCGTCGACAGCGAGACGCGGACCCTCGCGTCGGGAACCCACACGTTCACCGTCGACCTCCCCGACGGAGCCGACGGCTCGGCGGCGTAGAACAGCGCCGTCGCTCACGGGCTGGCGAGGAAAAATTTGAAGCGGTCGAGCCTTACAGGTCGCGCGGCTGGACGGTCTTTCGATCGTTCTCGTCGGCGCGCCGTGCGGCGTCGGCGAGCAGCTCCGAGACTTCCTCGTCGAGCGCGTCGTAGAAGTCCGACGAGACGTTCATTTCACTCAGCTCATCCTTGACGGCGGCTTTGACGATCAGGTCTGCCATACACGCCCCACTTCCGAAGGATGATTTATAAAGGTTGCCATAATCGCTCGTTATCGGCCTTCTCGGGCGGGTTCGTGCGCTGTCGACCCCCCGATCCGAGTCGATGGTGAGTTGTGGGTCGGGCACGGATCCCGTCCATGCACGAGACGCTCCGCGCGCTCGCGGCGGGGGAGATCTCGGTCGCCGAGGCCGAATCCCGGCTTGCAGGCTACGCGACCGGCGAGAACGGTCGATTCGACGCCGCCCGCGAGTCGCGGAACGGGGTTCCGGAAGCGGTGTTCGCCGAGGGAAAACCACCGGACGCGGTCGCCGAGCTGGTCGCGCTCGCGGTCGAGACCACGGGCCGCGGGCTGGCGACGCGGGTCGACCCCCGGTCCGCCGAGGCGGTGACGGACCGACTCGCGAGGGAGTTCCCCGAAGCGACGGTCGAGTACGACGAGATCGCCCGCGTGCTCACGGCCCGCGCGGCGGACGCCAGCCTACCGAGCCTGGATGCGGTCGTCGGGGTCGTCACCGCGGGAACGGTGGACGCCGGACCGGCGGGCGAGGCGGCGGCGGTCGTCGCGGCGATGGGGGCGAGGGTCGAGCGGTACGACGACGTCGGCGTCGCCGGGATCCATCGGCTGGTCGACGAACTCGACGGCCTGCGCGAGGCCGACGTGCTCGTGGTCGCCGCCGGGCGCGAGGGCGCGTTGCCGACGGTGGTCGCGGGGCTGGTCGACGTCCCGGTCATCGGGCTGCCCGTCGCCTCGGGCTACGGCCACGGTGGCGACGGCGAGGCCGCACTCGCGGGTCTCCTCCAGTCGTGTACGGTGCTCTCAGTCGTGAACATCGACGCGGGGTTCGTCGCGGGGGCGCAGGCGGCCCTCGTGGCGCGGACGCTCGACGCCGCCCGTCGGGAATGAATCGCGGTCGTACGCGGGTCGCGAGCGTCCGGGAAGGGTATGTATCGCTCCGTACCCACCGATCGCCCGTCGTCAGTGTCGCTCTCAACACACCACGTATGCCAGCCTGTGACCACTGCGGCGGGCACGTCTCCGAACGCTTCGAGCCCGTCTTCGCCGACGAGTACGGTCGACCGTTCGCCTGCCCCGACTGCTCGGCGAACGCCGGCATCGCCGAAATCGCTTGCGAACGGGCCCGCAACGCCTGATGAGCCACCACGTCTACATCGTCGAGTGCGCCGACGGCAGCCTCTATACGGGGTACACCACCGACGTCGAGCGCCGGGTCGACGAACACAACGCGGGCGAGGGCGCGAAGTACACCCGCGGTCGAACCCCGGTCGAACTCCGGCACGTCGAGACGTTCGACGAGAAGGGGCGCGCCATGTCGCGCGAGTACGAGATCAAGTCGCGCTCGCGCGCCGAAAAGCTCGAACTCTGTGACGAGCGGGCGACGACCTTTTGAGACGGGGCTGAGAGGGGTTTGTATGAACGCTATCTCCTTCGGTACCGACGGCTGGCGTGCGACCCTCGACGTCTTCACGACGCCGCGGGTTCGGATGGTCGGCCAGGCCGTCGCCACGACCCTCCAAGAGGCGGGCCACGACGCCCCAGTAGGGATCTGTTACGACGCCCGCGAGACCTCGCGCGGCTTCGCCGAAGAACTCGCGCGCGTGCTCGCCGCCAACGGTTTTGATGTACTTCTCCCCGACCGCGACCGCCCGACGCCGCTGCTGGCGTGGGCGATCCGAGAGCGGGGCCTCTCGGGCGGGCTGATGGTGACCGCCTCGCACAACCCCTCGGAGTACAACGGCGTGAAGTTCATCCCCGACGACGGCGCGCCCGCGCTGCCCGAGGTGACGGACGCGATCGAATCGAACCTCGCCGAGCCCGACCCGCTGCCCGAGGGAGAGTGGGGAACGGTCGAAGAAGCCGACTTCATGGACCCGCACGCCGAGCACGCCCTCGACCTCGTGGCCGACTACGCCGGTGACGATGGTGAGATCGACCTCGACGGCCTTCCGGTGGCCTACGACGCGATGTGCGGGAGCGGGCGCGGCGTCACCGACGACCTCCTCTCGCGGGCGGGCGCGGTGGTCGACCGGCACCGCTGCGAGCGCCGCCCCGAGTTCGGGGGCACCCCGCCGGAGCCGAGTGCCGAAACCCTGGAAGCGCTCACCGAGACGGTTCGAAACGGCGACCCGAGGCTCGGGATCGCGAACGACGGCGACTCCGACCGGCTCGCGCTCGTCACGCCGAAACGGGGCTACCTCGACGAGAACCTCTTCTTCGCCGCGCTCTACGACTTCCTGCTCGAAGCGGACTCGGGGCCCGCGGTGCGAACGGTCTCGACCACGTTCCTGATCGACCGGGTGGCCGAAGCCCACGGTGAGGAGGTCGTCGAGACCCAGGTCGGGTTCAAGTGGGTCGCCGAGGCGATGGCCGAATCGGACGCCCTGATGGGCGGCGAGGAGTCCGGTGGGTTCTCGGTTCGAAACCACGTCCGCGAGAAGGACGGCGTGCTGATGGCGTTGCTCGCGGCGGCCGCCGAGGCCGAGGAGCCGCTCGACGACCGCGTGGACCGCCTCCTCGACGAACACGGCGAGATCCACCAGTCGAAGGTCAGCGTCGAGTGCCCCGAGAGCGAGAAAGAGCGGGTGCTTGCGGACCTCGACGGCGCACTGCCCGACAGCGTGGCGGGCGCAGCGGTCGCGAACGTCGTCACCGAGGACGGCTTCAAGATCGTGCTCGACAGCGGGGCCTGGCTCCTCGTCCGTCCGAGCGGGACGGAACCCGTCCTCCGGGTCTACGCCGAGGCCGAGAGCGAGTCACGGGTTCGAGAGCTGCTCGATGCGGGTCGCGACCTCGTCGAACCGCTGGTCTGAACGGAGCCGCTCTTTTCGTTCGCCAGCCGCTCTGAGCGACGCGTCCTCTCGTGGCCCACCCATACCAAGATATATCACATGTGGCGATATCAATTCGGGATGTACGTACCCAGAACTGGGCGTCGAGGTCACCGGCGATGGTTTCGCGGGTTCGATTCCGGGGGAAGACGCTACGTTCGGTCTGGATTCAACGCTTATCCGCGAGGGCCGCCTATAGAGCACCGATGACAGCCGATTCCGACCTTCATCCGTCACGGAAGAACGGTCTCCGGACGACCATCGAGAACGGTGAGACCGCACTCGGGGTGCTCGACGACCTCTACAGCCCGGAGATGGTCGAGATATACGGCGACATGGGGTTCGACTTCGTCTGGCAGGACCTCGAACACGCCGGTCCGGCCCCCACGGACGCCCCCTCGCTCGCCCACCTGCTCCGGGCCGCCGACGCCGCCGACACCGAACTCCTCGTTCGGATCCCGGAACCGGACCCGGCGACGGTGCACAAGGTGCTCGATACCGGGGTTCGGAACGTGTTCATCTCGCACGTCGAGACCGCCGCGGACGTCGAGAGGGCGGTGAAGGCCGCCCGCTTCACCTACGACGGCGACCCCGGCGGTCGCGGGTTCGCGAACCCGCGGGCCAGTCGGTGGGGCGGGGCCGACGAGTACGTCGAGACCGAGGACCACGAGATCATGGTCGGTGTCACGATCGAAGAACCGGCCGCCATCGACGACATTGACGGGATCCTCGCCGTTCCGGAACTCGACTTCGTCTTCGTCGGCCCGCTCGACATCGCCGTTGCGATGGGCCATCCCGGCGACGTCGCCCACCCGGACGTGCAGGAAGCCGTAGACAGGGTCGTCGAAGCGGCCCGAGAGGCGGACGTGATCATCGGCGGGCTCGGGTTCGGCGAGGACGACGTGGACGAGAAGATAGCGGACGGCTATCGGATCCTCCACGTCGGGAGCACGACCGGCGCGGCGCGGGAGACGCTGCAGTCGTGGCCCGAGGCGTTCGGGAGTCGATAGGACTGCGCACACGCTGCCAGAGACGGAAGGCGAGAGACGAACTGGCTTCTCGAATCGGTGTGTGAACGGGAACCGTTCCGAACGCGACGGGCTATCGGTTGTCGTACTTCCAGTTGTCGATGGGGACCTGGCCGCCGTCGACGCGGAGTTCGTGGCCGTTGACGTAGTCCGAGGCTGGCGAGGAGAGGAAGGTCACGGCGTCGGCGACCTCCTCCGACTCGGCGTACCGACCGAGCGGGTTGAGCTCCGTTATCTGCTCGTGGGTCTCCTCCGAGAAGTCCTCGACCATCCGGGTGTTCGCCCAGCCCGGCGCGACGGCGTTGACCCGGACCCCCTCGCGCCCGAGTTCGAGCGCGAGGCTCTTC